>CBEWFH010000018.1:0-11371 GCA_965555895.1 uncultured Simkaniaceae bacterium | reverse complement strand
CATGAACAAGTGAGTCAATCACTTGAGACGAACTTTTACTTTGCAACGCCATATCATTCTTGGGAAAGGGGCTGAATGAGCATACCAATGGGCTAGTTCGACAGTATCTTCCTAAAGATAAGCGGTTTGATGAAGTATCAGCAGGTAATTTAAAAGAGATCGAGAAGTTACTTAACAATAGATCCAGAAAAGTGCTTGACTTTTCGACACCAGAGGGGGTGTTTAATCATCTCAGTAGGGAAGCTTCAAATGTTGCACTTCGGAGTTGAAGGGGCGAACCTTTAAAGGTTTTAACACGGATCTAATTGATCTAACTTACGGGGCTCCCTAGGGGGGCCTCCTGTATTCCCACTATTTCAAGAGAATCATCATTTCCTGCGGCTAGGATCATCCCCTGGTTCTCTATATCCATGAGCTTGGACCGCTTTAAATTGGCTACAAATGCGACTTTTTTTCCGATAAGAGCTTCTGGATCAGGGTACCTCATGCGGAGCCCTGAGACAACTGTTCTCTTCTCGGAGCCTAAATCAACCTCAATTTTATAGAGTTTATCGCTTTTAGGGACCTCCTCGACAGTGAGGATCTCCGCTACACGGATATCGAGCTTTTGGAAGGTATCAAAAGTGATTTGATCCTTCAGATTTCCGGCAGATTTTAAAGCTTCGAGTTCATTTTCTATCACGCTATCCTCCACTTTAGAAAAGAGCACCTCAGGTTTAGGAAAGGTGCGATTTTGAGGGACCCCTGTTTCTAGAACAGACTCCCACTTTAGATCTTTTAGATTTGTTTCATTGCCGAGAAACTTCCACACTTTTTCAGCGGTCTCAGGAATGATGGGGAAAGAAATTAGAGCAAGGACATTGAGTGCGCGCAAGCAGCAAGCTATTGTTGTTCCCATCCCCTCAGGATCTTTCCACGGCTTTTTCATATCGAAGTAGATATTCCCCTCTTGCGTCATTTCCATAATCAGTTGCGTCGCTTTGCGCAAGTGGAAATGGGAATAAGCTTCATGAATCTCTTTAGAAAGCTCATCGATTCTTTCTATAAAGACTTCATCTTCTCGTTTAAGGTCTCCATAAGGGGGCATGACACCCTCTAACTTATTTTGAGTAAAGACAAGGACCCGGTTAATGAGGTTCCCATACTTTCCAAGAAGTTCGCTATTACACCGCATCTGGAAGTCTCTCCAAGAAAATTCACTATCCTGTGTCTCAGGAGCATTTGCAGCAATGGCGTAACGGATTTGATCGGCAGTAAAATTCTTAAAGAAAGAGTCCAGATCAATATACCACCCAGACGATTTACTAAATTGTTTCCCCTCGAGATTATAAAACTCATTGGCAGGTAGCTCATCGACGATTTTATAGGGCTCATCTTGCCCCATCGTCATTGCTGGAAAGAAAATGGCATGGAACGGGATGTTATCCTTACCAATGAAGTTAACTAGCTTTGTATTTTCATCGCACCAATAAGATTTCCAGGCGTCGGGGGTTCCTTGTTTCAGGGCCCATTCTTTTGTTGCAGAAATATATCCTATGGGAGCATCAAACCAAACATAGAGAACCTTTCCCTCAGCACCTTCTAGAGGAACAGGAATTCCCCAATTAGAATCGCGGGTAATAGCGCGCGGTTTTAGGTCATCGATGTAATTCTGGGCAAAGTTAACAACGTTAGATTTCCAATTTTTAGTTTTAAGCCATTTGGTGAGATCATCTTTAAAGAGATCAAAGCGGAGAAACCAGTGTTTGGTTGCTTTAAGTGTTAGAGGTGATTTTGTGAGTTTTGACTTGGGGTTTTTTAGATCGGTTGCTTCGTAGCTTGCAGCGCACTTGGGACATTCATCACCACGAGCCTCTTCAAAACCACATTTAGGACAGGTTCCCAAAACATAACGATCTGCGAGGAACCGGTTCTCTTTTTCTAAATAGAGTTGATTGGTTACCTTTTCTTCGATAAATCCATTTTTGAGGAGCTGCCTAAAGTAAGTTTGCGTCGGTTCAACATGTCCCTCCCACGTTGTACGGGAGTAGTGGTCGAAGCCGATGTTTACCTTCTCAAAAAAATCGCTTAAAACCTGGTGGAAATGGTCGACATGTTCCTTGGGACTCCGGCCAGCGCTTTCAGCGCTTAGGGTGATCGCCACCCCATGCTCATCAGAACCACAGATGTAGAGAACCTCATTTCCAAGAAGTCTCTGAAAACGGGCGTAGCAATCCGCAGGCAAATAAGCACCTGCAATGTGCCCAAAATGGAGAGGGCCATTTGCATAGGGAAGCGCTGCCGTAATCAGGACTTTCATTCTTCGATTTTTTCTTCCCCAAATTTAGGAGGGTTCTTCCGAATCTCTTTTAAAAGGTGGGTCACGTTGAGATCCTCGTTTCCACTTAGGATCTGCCGCTGTGCGATATCAATTGCATAGTGTGTGAGTTGAAAGGTATCTGGGAAAAGTTCCGTATAGCTTTCCTTTGTGAGATCATCATGCGCCATGGTTTCCTCCTTTGCGATGTTTTTCTGCAATAACGATGCTTTTGAGTGCTTCATAAGCAATATCTAAGTCATCGTTAACAATTGTATAATCATAATATTTGGCTAGGTCCATTTCATGCCTTGCCCATTTGAGTCGTTTTTTTAAAGTATCAAGAGATTCAGTCTTTCTATTTTTTAACCTTTCTTCCAAAACCTCCATCGAAGGAGGAGCAATAAAAATAAAGATAGCTTTCACTTTTTTCTTAAGGGCTAAAGCTCCTTGAGTATCGATCACCAGTACGACATCCAGGCCACCTTCCTGCTGGCTTTTGACCATCTCCTTAAGAGTTCCGTAGTAATCACCAAAGACAATCGCATGCTCTAAAAAGTCACCTCTTTTAATCCGCTCTTTAAAAGCTTCTTCCGTCAAAAAGACATAATCTCTTCCATCGATCTCCCCTTTCCGCGGACTTCGAGTCGTACAAGAAATGCTCTGAGTTACTTTGTCTGGAAACTCATTTTTGAGCATCTGGACAAGGGTTGTTTTCCCCGTTCCAGCTGGAGCACTAACAATAATTAGCTGACCTTTCATTCGATGTTTGCTAACTGCTCCCGTATTTTTTCCAGTTCACTTTTTACAGCCAAGGTCGATTGTGTAATTTCAAGTTCTTGCGATTTCGCAGCAATAGTATTCACTTCGCGGTTCATCTCTTGCGTTAAAAAGTCAAGTTCTCGCCCTACGCGGGATTTCCCCTCTTGAAGGATCCCCTCAAACTGCTGCACATGTGAAGAGAGACGAGCAATCTCTTCTGTCACATCAATCTTGTCAATAAAAAGGACAATTTCCCTAGTCAATCGATCTTCATCACCTTCGTGATTGATCTTGAGCTCTTCGAGTTTTTTCGCTAAGCGATTATGGTAACGAGACGGAGCTAGTTTTGCAAGCTCCTTAACTTTTCCAATGTTTGCGTCGATCTCTTTAAGACGGGGCAAAATATCAGCTATTAGAGCTTGCCCTTCGATCTCTTTCATTTTCATAAACGCATCGATCGCTTCATCGAATCCGTTAAAGAGTTCATTTTTTAAAGCATCATCAGGAGATCCTTCACAAGGTATTGTCCCCGACGCAAATTGCATTAGCATCGAAAAAGGGACCGCTTCTTTCGGGTCGTAACCGAGCCCTTTAGCACACTTTGACCAAGCATCATGGAGTTTCGCCATTGATTCAGCGGAAGGAACTTCAAAAACCGAACCGTTTCCAGTTTCTTTCGTGATCCGGACAGTGATATAGCCCCGCTTCACAACATTTCCTAAACGACTGCGGAGCCCCATATCCAAAACAAGGAGTTCCTTTGGAAGGTTAGTGTTAATATCTAAACTTTTCCGATTAACAGAGTGAATCTCAATCAAAAAGAGACCCACATTGGTTTTTGTGTGAGCTCTTCCATAGGCGGTCATACTACGAGCCATAGAGGGAAATCCTAACTTGTTTAATGCTTGTTTATACCCTAATCCCCTGAGCAAGTCAAGGACTTCACCGGTTCAAAAGTAGCCCGATGAATCAGACAAGGACCATGGGTTTTCAAAGAATCTATATGCATTTTTGTCCCATATCCTTTGTGCTTATCAAAACCATAGTGGGGAAATTTCTTATGATATTCTATCATGAGAAGATCCCGATAGTGCTTTGCTATGATCGAAGCTGCGCCAATGCTCACAGAACGACTATCTCCCTTAATCACAGCTTTTGAGGCAATATGTGTTGGAGGTAGGTGATTCCCGTCAATGAGAAGATAATCGGGCTCCTCAGAAAGCTCTTTGACAGCTAAGGCCATTGCATGAAGGGACGCCCGAAGAATGTTCATTTCATCGATGAGACCACTTTCTACAACTCCAATACCAAAGATAATCTCTGGGTGTTTTGTAAGAATATGGTAGAGCTCTTTGCGCCTTGCGGGAGTGAGTTTTTTGCTGTCGTCGATTCCTTTAATCACAAGACCTCTTGGAAGGATACAAGCTACTGCAACTACAGGACCAGCAAGTGGTCCTCGTCCCGCTTCATCCACCCCTGCAATGAGACGGCGCCCAGCACTATAGGCACTCTCTTCAAATTGAGTTTGACTCACTCTTTAGGTTCATCTTCTGACTTTTTGGTTTTTTCGTCCTTGGACTTTTCCTTAGCCTTCTTTTCAGCCTTTGGAGCCTCTTCGGTCATTACCTCTTCGGCAACTGGAGAATCTTCTTCTTTCTGTGGAGGAGCATCTACATGAAGGAGATCTGCTACTTTTGATTTTTTAACACCGATTTTTTCTTTTACCTTCGCGGCTTTTCCTGCAGCTCCACGCAAGTAATAAAGCTTTGCTCTACGGACCTTTCCAGTCCGCATCACTTCGATCTTTGCAATCCGTGGACTATGAAGAGAAAAAACACGCTCCATTCTAGTGCCGTAGGCAATCCTATACATCGCAAAAGTTTCAGAAAGACCTGATCCTCTTCGAGCAATGACAGTTCCTGTAAAGATCTGTGTTCTCTCTTTTCCCCCTTCAATAATCCGAATGTGAACTTTGATCGTGTCTCCGACATTAAATTGGGGAATGTCTGACTTTAGCTGGCTGGTTTCGATTTCCTCAAGTAGCGCGTCGCGGCTCATGATTCATTTCTCCTAAATGTTACTCTTTAACTTTTTCATCAAGTCGGGTCTAACCCGCTCTGTTTTTTCTTGTGCCGTTTTCTCTCGCCAGGCCTCAATTTCAGCGTGGTTGCCTTGGCGGAGAATCTCAGGAACTTCCATCTCTTCAAAAATGGGAGGCCGGGTATACACCGGCGCATCAAACATCCCATTCTCAAACGAGTCTTGCCTAGTCGCCTCTTCGTTTCCGATCACTCCCGGTATAAAGCGGGAGACGCTATCGACTAAAACGATGGCAGCAGGGGCGCCACTCGTCAGGACAAAATCCCCAATGCTTATCTCTTCATCAACTACAGACTCAATTGCCCGCTCATCAATCCCCTCATAGTGACCACAAAGAACAATTAAGTGCTCTTTCTCTGCCAATTCGCTGCACCGCTTAGCGGTGAGAGGCTTTCCCTGAGGGGTCAAGTAGACCACATGGGATTTTTCACTCTTTACACTCCGTACAGCTTTGGTGACCGGCTCTGCCATTAATACCATCCCCGGTCCACCGCCATACGTACGATCATCTATCTGTTGATGCCTTCCAGTCGAAAAATCCCGTATATTAACAAGATTTATCTCTAGGAGTCCATTTTCCCTAGCCCGCTTGATCATACTAACATCAAAGGGACCCTTAAAATACTCGGGAAAGAGGGACAAGATATCAAAGCGTTTCAAAGCGCTTACTTCTTCTTTGCTTTGCGTTTTTCAGAACGCTTTTTCACTTTCGCAGCAGCTCTTTCTCTGATACTCTTCATCACTCCTGGTGCCTTTCTAGCAACAAGAGCTTCAGCTTTCTCAGAGAGATCAGCTCCTAAATCGATCCAATGTTGAATCCTATCTTCTTTGAATACAGCATCTTTATCACCTTCCGCGTGGGGATCATAATGTCCTAGATTTTCGACATATTTTCCATCACGAGGAGCGCGCGAGTCAGCTACCACTAAGCGATAAGTCAATCGATTGGTTCGGCCCTGTTGTCTTAGGCGTATCTTTAATACCATCTGTGTAAACTCCAATTCACAACTCTAATAAGACTACCTATTCTAATAGATCAGAACAAAAAATGGTATTAAAAAATGTTCTAGGGAAGGTCCTATCCCAAAGTACTAGGCAAAGTGCATGAAAATCTTTTAGGTACACTGCCTAGAGAAAATTGCCAAGTTTTCCCTTGAGGCCTGACATCGAACCAAGCTGGTCTTTCATGTTGGGATTGTTCATGAATTTTTTCTTCATGCCAGGCATCTTTTTCATCATCTGCTTGATCCGTTTAAAATTTTTGATCATCCGATTGACGTCATCAATGGAAGAGCCACTTCCGTCGGCTATCCGTCGGCGGCGCGCTGGGAGAAGCTCATCAAGACCGAGACGCTCCTCCTGAGTCATCGAGAGGATAATCGCCTCGATTTTTCCCATCTCTTTATCGGAGACTTCGAAATCCCCCATCTTGGAAAAACCAGGCATCATGGATAGAAGACTTTTTAGCGACCCCATCTTTTTAATGGAGCGCATCTGTTTGAGAAAGTCGTCGAAAGTAAAGGAAGCTTTGAGAAGCTTTTTCTGAAGTTTTGCTGCATCTTCTTCGTTAACATATTCCTCAGCTCTTTTCACAAGGTTGATCACATCTCCCATTCCTAGGATACGGTCAGCCATCGACTGGGGATTGAAGAGTTGGAAGTCGGTTACTTTTTCACCGATCCCTTCAAATTTGAGAGGTTTTCCGGTGACTTCGCGGATCGAGATAGCAGCACCAGCGCGGGTGTTTCCATCGAGCATAGTGAGAATCGTTCCAGTAATATCTATTTGCTGATCAAACTCTGCAGCTGTTTTCACCGCATCTTGTCCTGTTGCGGCATTGGCAACAAAGAGGATCTCATGGGGATCAACGGCCCCTTTAATCTTACTTAGTTCTTTCATCAGTTCATCATCGATATGGAGACGTCCTGCGGTATCGATAATAAGAACATCAAAGGCTTCTTTCTTAGCTCTATCGAGTGCCCCTTTGGCAACCTTTACTGGATTCTTCTGATCGCGATCGGCAAAGATGGGAACCTCAACTTGAGCCCCCAATGTTTCAAGTTGGTCGATAGCGGCTGGACGTTGAAGATCACAAGCTGCGATGAGAACTTTCCTATTTTTTTTCTTAAGGTAGAGCGCGAGTTTAGCTGACTGTGTTGTCTTACCCGACCCTTGAAGACCACACATGAGGATAACTGCGGGGTAACGGTTAATATCTAGAGAGGCTTCATCCCCTCCCATCAAAGATTTAAGCTCATCGTGGATGATTTTGGTAAATTGATCGCCAGCAGAAACCGACTTAGTGACCTCTTCACCAAGAGCTTTTTCTTTGACCTTTTTGATAAAGTTTTTGGCAACGGTATAATTGACATCGGCATCGAGAAGGGCCAAGCGGACCTCACGCACTGCGTCAGAAATGTTTTCTTCCGTTAACCTTTTTTTAGAGCCAAGGACTGTGAAAACATTTTGAAATTTTTCTGTGATACCGCCTAACATTCATCTCTCCTATGAAATAAGCATTTTACTCAAAATTCTAGTGATATACAAGGAAAAAGAAGCGGTCATGCCCTCCCCAATCTTTAGCGCATTCTTTTTGCGTCCAATGACTTTCGGAAAAGATCTCCATCAGGTCACTCCCTTGCCCCCTTCCAATTTCAAAAAATAGCTTTGCTCCGGGGTTTAAAAAGGGTGGAAGATCCTTCGCAAGTCGCTTATAAAAATCGAGCCCTCCAATGAGTGCCCCTTTGGGCTCGAAGGAGCGGGCCTCTTTTTCAAGGGTCTCATACTCCTCAGGAGTGATATAGGGGGGATTACAGATAATTACGTCAGCTTTCTTTCCTACAAAAGGGGCAAGTAAATCTCCTTCCAAGAACTCGACATCAAGGTTATTTCTTTCAGCATTCGATCGGGCGATGACGAGCGCCTCTTTTGAAATGTCTGACAGCCTCACCGTATCAGCGGGACGCTTACTTTTTACCGCGAGACCAAGACAACCGGTGCCGCAGCAAATATCCCAGATTTCTAGTGGCGACTCCGGGAGTTTTTTGAGGATAAGATCAGCAAGAATTTCAGTTTCATGACGGGGAATTAAGGTAGAAGGGGTCACTTTGAGTTTGAGGTTTAAAAATTCCACCTCCTCTGTAATGTAAGAAAGAGGTTCTTTTTCCCCTTTTCTTTTGATCCATTCGCGGTACTTTGCCACCTCCTTTTCTTCAAGGGGAGCGTCGTAGTCGAAATAGAGCTCGAGCCGTTTCCGATTCAGTAGTGCAGCGAGCAGTTCTTCGGCTTCGCGGCGCGCATGAGCTACACCCTTTTTTTCTAAGTAATCGGTGGAGAGTTTAACAAGCTCCCTTATGCTACGCATGTAACATTTCCTGATAGAAATGGCTAATAAGGGCTTCAGAAATTTCCTTAAGATCCCCTTCCATAATTTGGTCAAGCTTATAGAGGGTAAGATTAATACGGTGATCGGTGACGCGGTTTTGAGAATAGTTGTAGGTGCGAATCCTTTCACTCCGATCTCCAGTACCCACTTGGGAAGAACGAACAGAGGAGCGCTCTTCTGCTTCTTTCCGCCGCTTTTCTTCTGCAATTTTTGCAATAAGAACACGGAGAGCTTTTTCTTTGTTTTTATGTTGAGACCGCTCCTCTTGGCAGTAGACAACAACACCAGTTAGTTGATGTGTGATTCGAACGGCTGAGTCGGTAGTGTTGACATGTTGCCCCCCAGCACCAGAGGCGCGGTAAGTATCAATCTTTAGATCTCTTTCATCAATTTCGATTTTTTCCTCTGCACCCGGCTCCATAAGGACAGCAATGGTAATGGCAGAGGTATGAACACGCCCTTGAGTCTCGGTAACTGGAACACGCTGAACACGGTGCGTACCCGCTTCATATTTGAGATAACGGTTTACATTTTTCCCAGCAATAGAAAGGATATATTCCTTGTAGCCACCAGCTTCTGAATCGGTCAGCGAAAGAGTTTCATATTTCCATCCCATACGGTCAGCATAAAGACGGTACATCCTAACACAGTCACCAACAAAAATAGCCGCTTCATCCCCACCGGTACCGGCACGGATCTCCATGATTACATTCGAATGGTCGGTAGGATCAGGAGGAACAAGGAGAGATTCGATTTTGGATTTGAGTAAGTTAACTGAAACTTCAAGTTTCTCAAGATCCTCGCGGATAACATCAGCAAACTCTGGATCATTTTCTTCTTTAAGGAGAGCTTTGTTATCCTTAAATTCAGATTCAAATTTCCTAAATTGCTCGTATGTATTCTTGAGCTCAGATAGATAGGAATGCTCCTGAGAAAGTTCCTTGTACTTCTTCTTATCAGAATGAACTTCAGGCTTTCCTAAAGCAGTCTCCACCTCTTCAAAACGGAGAAGAAGTTTCTCAATCTTCTCCTTCAAGATTACTCCTTAGGAGAAGCTTTTTTCGGAGCTGCTTTCTTTACAGTTTTTTTAGCTATGGCTTTCTTTGCAGGCTTTTCTTGCTCCTGCTTTTCTTTCTGCTCTATTGCTTGAGCAGCTTTTTGAGCATAGCGCTTTTTGAACTTATCTACACGTCCTTCAGAGTCAACAAGCTGCTGACTTCCAGTGAAGAAGGGGTGAGAAGCAGAAGAGATCGGCACTTTAAAAATAGGATACTCTTTCCCTTCATAGGTTTCTCGTTCTTTAGATTGAAGAGTGCTTCCACATACAAACTTCGTTCCAGTTGCAGTATCAATAAATAAAATATTTTGGTAGTGAGGGTGACCTTCTTTCTTCATCGAATTTTTCCTTTAGGATTCAACATCGTTTTGGAGAAAATTAAACCCTTTTTGAGGATAAAAAACAACAATTTTATTCAGGAGTGTGCTACAGTGTGGGCATTATGTACCAATCGCAAGCATTTAGACTAGGCCCTACACCCACTCCTAAGATTGTCAAATGGACAATCATCGCTACCCTCTTTCTTAGTTTCTTTGCCATTGTTTCAAATGCTCTTTTTACACAAGTTTTCCATATTCCCAGCCCACAATATCTTTTTAGTTTAACAACTTGGGGAGTACACAAATTTTTTATTTGGCAGTTCCTCTCCTACCTTTTTATTCAACCTATCTCTACTGAAGGGATCTCTATGGCCCTCATCCTCCACATCTTTTTTGATATTTATCTTCTATGGTCTATGGGTTCTGCGATTGTTCAAGCTCGAGGAAAAAACCATTTTCTTGGCCTCTATTTTGGAGGAGCTCTTTTTGTAGGGGTGATTGCGTATGCTTCTCTCCTCTTTTTTGGCTCCCCTCTCCCTTTTGCAGGGGCTACAACCTCGATTTATATCCTCCTTATTGGATGGGCCTTCCTCTTTCCTGAAGCGATGATCATGCTCTTCCTCGTCATCCCAGTCCGAGCTAAGTGGCTTGTTTTTGGCCTTATTGGCGTAAACTTATTTCTTGATTTTTCGAATGGAAATTTCCTCTCCTTTTTTGTTACAACAGCAGCAATGCTCTATGGCTATTTCTACTCTGTTCTTATATGGGAAAGTTTAAGTCCATTCCGCCGCCTTCACGGATTAGAAAAAAAGATGATCTATTCAAAAAGAAAATGGACCCATCGATTCCGCAGAGCTTCTGACATTAAAATTGAGACTGCTAAAGTCTACGATTTTAAAACTGGAGAGGCAATTGTTCAAGACGAAGACTTTATGGATGCCTGCCTCGATAAGATTACCCGCAAAGGAAAAGATTCTCTCACCTGGCGCGAAAGTTTCCGTATGTGGCGCATCTCCCGTAAAAAAGCCTAGGCAGTGTACCTAAAATCCCATTCCTTTTTTTTAATGGAATTCAAAGTTATCATTTCATCCCGAAGTATAATGGGGTATGTGTTTGGTAGTAGGAATTATTAATCATTACTTTTCTCGATCGGGTCATTTTTTAAAAAAATTTGAACCCATTTCTTCTCTTGCTATTCCTACGTATTTAGTACAGTGGGTTGATTTTCAGAGATGGAGTGCTAGCTCTGCTCTTATTGGGGGGCTTTTATTTCATGACTTCGTTTACTACTTAATAGAAAGCCGTCCCTACCAGGGGAAAAATCTCCTTTCTTAGTCCAACTTATCCATGAGTGCCAGAAGATTATAGGATTGGCACTCCTGATTAACGCCCTTATAGAGCGCCCTTTCAACCGCGAAGTGCGACAAATAGATAAAAATTGAAACTGGTCA
>CBEWFH010000017.1:0-11771 GCA_965555895.1 uncultured Simkaniaceae bacterium | reverse complement strand
GGGGTGGCTAATGTCGCACTTCAGAGTTGAATCGGCGAATCATAAAAAATCATGAAACAAAAGATAGTTAGTCTGATTATTCTTCTATCTCTAACTTCCCTTCCTCTAAGTTCCAATGAAGAACTCCATTTTGAACTATCCCCTCCAGAATCTGAGGAAAGAGCGATCACGGTAAATTTTCAAGATGTCTCAATGCTCGAATTCCTCCGCTTTGTGAGTCAAATTGCTGAAGTGAATTTTATTTATGATGAGAAGGTTTTGGATTTTAACATCAGCCTCGTAACGGGGAAAGCAACAAATCCTGAAAAAATTCTAGAAATTATGGTTGAACTCCTAAATCAACAGGGGATCAAAGCTGAACAGAAGGGTGAATACTTCCTTGTTGAGAAGATGGAAGAGTGGGAGCTTGAAGAGAAAAAGATGCTGAGGCTAGCAAAATATAAAGGTCGATCGGAAAGGAAGGAGGAAGTCCGAACAGTCAGTGATCAGAAAGGTTCCCAACTTCTCTCCTTTCATGAGTTTCAAAAGAAAGGAGATTTTCATATTTATAAACTCCAGTACCATGTAGGCGCTGAAATTCTGTCGGCTATCAAAAATGTTGGTGCAACGATTAAGCATAACCCTAATGCTTCAAAAGAGCTTGCTCAAGCGATTGATTCGATGCAGTGGGTCCAGTCGACGAATTCTATACTTTATTCTGGTTCTGAAGATGGTATTGATGAGCTTACAGATCTCATCCAATCTCTTGATGTCCCCAAAAAACAAGTCTTTATCGAAGTACTCGTTATTGAGACAGATGTGAGGAAGGGCCTTGAGTTTGGCTTGGAGTGGGGTGCTGGCGGGCAATATAAAAACAAATTTGGGTATGGAGTGGGTAATTTCCCCGCTGGTCCAAGGCAAGCTCCTTTTGCAAAAACTCTGCAAGGGATAAATAGTACAGTGACTCCAACAGGGACCGACCAGTTCCCTCTTGGGCGTGGGTTTGATCTTGGAGTTATCGGGGATATTATCCTACACAAGGGTACAAGCTACTTCTCTCTTGGAAGTTTGGTCTCTGCCCTGCAAGCTGATGGGGATAGCACGATTATCCTCAATCAAAAGATCATCACACAAGATAATAAGCTTTCGCGGATCTTTGTCGGAGATAATATTGCATTTACCGGATCGACAGTTGAAACAATTGGTGCCTCTCAGCAAACGTCAGCAAATATTGAATACCGCGATGTGGGAGTAAAACTGAATATTACTCCCCTTCTTGGCGATGGCGATATGATTACCCTCGAGATATCGGAAGAAATTACCGATATCATCCCGAATTTGAATCGCGTTGCAAACTCCTCAAATGGAATCAATACAACTAAGACAGATATGGCTACCCAAGTCCATGTCCCCGATCAAAGCTTCCTTGTCCTTAGTGGAATGATCAGAAATACAAAAAGACATCACAAAGCAGGAATTCCATGCCTTGGAGGACTACCTTTAATAGGCGCTGCCTTTAGTAAATCGACTGCTGAAGAAGAAAAGCGCAATGTCATTGTCTTTGTCCGCCCCCAAATTATTCACACTAGCCAAGAGTACCAAAACATTACAGCCTTCCAAGAAAGTCAATTTAAAAAAGAGGCGATGTACCCTTCTGATTTTCAAGAAGGAATAAATATGCTTCAACGGGAAAGGACCATCTATGAAAATAAGCGCACCCCAGAGCAACCCAGTCTTACAGCAAGTACCGACGATAAAAGATCGTGACCCAGCTCCCTTTAAGACATTTTTGAATAGGTTTACTGAGAAGGAAAAAAAGCAGTTCTTAAATAATATGACTCGCAACTTTTCCCATATGATTACCCGCCATATGCGGAAAATGAAGGAAGCTTCCCAAAAGATGCGAGAATCATTTCAATAAAAATAGTTTCTTTGTATTCTGCTACATATGTCATCTATGAAAAGGATCTTTCCAGTTCTTACAGTTCTGTTTTTAGGATATCTTGGGTTTTCCCTTGCGATCCCCCTTTTTCCTCCCCTTTTCTTAGATCCTGTGCATGAATTTCTTCCTGTTGAAACAACAAAGGAGATGCGACGGATCCTCCTTGGTATCCTCTTTGGGATGTATCCCCTTGGACAGTTTGTAGGAGCTCCCCTCCTTGGAAAACTCTCTGATAAGTTTGGGAGAAAACCTGTCCTTTTGATCTCCTTAGTTATTGTTATCCCAGCTTTTATTGGCTCTGCCCTCTCTATTTTCTATGTCCTCCCAGGACTTCTCTTTGCTTCCCGCTTTTTAAGTGGTCTTCTTGAAGGGAATATCGTGATTGCCCAAGCTGCAATTGCTGATATTAGTGAGGATGCAAAGACAAAGACAAAAAACTTCGGGTGGCTTGTTTCATTAAGTAGCACAGCCTTTTTCTTTGGCCCTTTAATAGGAGGAAAGCTTGCTGATTCAACGATTGTCCCTTGGTTTCATTTTGATACCCCTTTCTGGTGTGCTGCAGTTTTAACCCTCATCGGTTTTTTCATAGTTTATGCCCTCTTCCGTGAAACTCATCCCCCTGACCCTGAAATTGAAGTTTCGGTAAAAGCGATCACCCGAAGTTTTTCAGAAGGATTAAAGTTTAAGGGGCTCCGCACTATTTACTGGGCTAACCTTTTTGTTTTTTTAGCGATTTTCTTCTTTTTGAATTTTTTCACCGCCTATCTTATAAATAAGTTTCACTTTTCTGTTGCCCTTCTCGGAGAGGTAAATGCCTACCTATCAATTCCCTTTATGATTGCCCCCATCTTTTTTGGAGTATTTGCTAAGTGGTGGACCACAAGACAAGCGATGCGGCTAGGAGCACTCTGCCTCTCTATTTCCTATCTTGTCTTTATTATTCCTCAGTCGCCATGGGCTCTCCTTGCCACTTTAATTCCTCTTGGCTTTTTTCAATCGATGGGGTTTGTCTTTCCTGCCATTATGGTTTCTAATGCGCTGGGCAAAAAGTATCAAGGTCAAGCGCTTGGAACGAACCAATCGATTCAAGTTTTCGCTGAAGCCTCAACGGCTCTAACTGGGGGATTTATAATGGCCCTTGGCAATACCCTTCCGATTTATTTTGGTGCCGGATGCGCTATTATTGCAGCGCTTATTTTGTTTATTAACTCACCTTCAGCAATCGGTAAAAAGTAGAAATGAGTGATTTTTATGTCCAGTGGGTTATTAAGCCGGTAAAAGAGCAAGGACCTTCTGCCTCTTCTTAAAGAGAAGGGAAAGGAACATAAAGATAAAAAAGGTCCACCCAGCAACCCAAAAAATATCGTTAGTGGAAAGCATGTAGGCCTGTTGCCATGCAATATTATCGACAACTTGAAGAGCCTTCTCTCCTGTAATGTTGTATCCCTTTAAATCTGCAAAGAGTTCTTTACTGTTAGGGTTAAAGGGGTTGATCGTATCGACAAGGTTACTATGGTGCCTCGTTGCTCTTCTCTCCCAGACGGTGACAAAAATTGAGGTTCCAACCCCTCCCATTAGAATCCTGAAGAAGTGAAACATCCCCTGCCCCATGGCAAGTTTCTCAAGAGATACCCTAGAAAAACTAATAGCTGTTAGGGGTGCGAGCCAAGTACAAATCCCTATACCAAAATAGAGACGTGAGAGGGCTACTTTAGTAAAAGAGACTTGTGTTGTAAAGGTCGCAATATAAAGAAGGGCAAGGCCATAGATTAAAAAAGAGATCATAATAAGGTATTTAAGGCGAACATGATCCATAAGTTTTGCAACTAATAAAACAGTAAAGAAAGGGACAATCCCCATTGTTGAGACTGCAAGTCCTGCTAAATAAGCCGTGTATCCCATCATCTCTTGAAGCCAAAGAGGCGAGATAACAATCGATCCAAAAAGGAGCATATATGAAAGGGCTGTCATCACAGTTCCTAGCGCAAAGTTCCGGTTCTTAAACATCCTTAGATCCATGATCGGGGTTTTATGATTAAACTCCCAAATAAAAAGGAATGTAAAAGAGACCACCGAAACAACTGTTAAAATCCAAATCAGATTTGAGCGCCACCAATCGAGTTGTTGCCCTTGGTCAAGGAGAATTTGAAAGGAAGAAACAGCAAAAACAAGGAGGATAATCCCCACCTTATCAACTTGAATTTTATCTATCGCTGTTTCCCGTTTTTGATAAATGGAGCGGATTGTTATGGTACAAAAAATTCCAATCGGGATATTGATGAAAAAGATCCAAGGCCAATAGTAGTTGTAGGTAATCCATCCTCCCATAATTGGTCCTGCAATCGGTCCGACGACTACAATCATATTCCAAAGGGCAAGCGCTAAGTTTTTCTTTTCTTTTGGAAAGCTCATAATCATCAAGCTTTGAGATAAGGGGATAAGGGGCCCTGCCACAAACCCTTGGATGAAGCGCATCGCTATAAGCATGCCAATATTAAAGGACATCCCACAAAGCCAGGAAAAGATGGTAAATAATAAAACAGAAACAACTATCACACGGATCGATCCAAACCGCCGAGTAAACCACCCAGTTAAGGGAAGGCAGATCGCATTTCCCACTGCAAACATCGTGATTACCCAAGTCCCATCATTGACACTGATCGCTAAACCTCCGGCAATATAGGGAATTGAAACATTGGCAATGGAATAATCAAGAACCTGCATAAATGTGCAAAGGGAAAGAGAAATAGCTCCTAGAAAGAGGGTAATACCCATAAGGGGCTTTTCATTCATTGTAGCCCATATTATCTTGAATAATTTTTTCTATGATGGGAGCAACTCCCTGTTCTTGAACGCTGTAGATCTTAGTATTATAAATCGGCTTAGTGCGGCGCGGCTCAGCAAGCATCTCACTTGAGGTGTCATGGATGTCAACTGTCACATCCATTGAAAGACCAAGCCAAAGAGGATTTTTCTTCAGTTGCTGTGGATCTAAGCTAACGCGGACAGGAACCCTTTGAACGATTTTAATCCAGTTTCCTGTTGCATTTTGAGGAGGAAGGGCTGAGAAAATACTCCCCGTTCCTGGGTTAACCCCAATTATTTTTCCGGAAAAAACAACACTTCGGCCATAGATATCGGATATCATCCTAACACTTTGTCCAATCCGCACTTTTGAAAGCTGCGTCTCTTTATAATTGGCGTCGACCCACAGCTCTGTTAAGGGAATCACAGAAAGGAGGGGCTCGGAAACGTTGACATACTCCCCTAGCTGCGCTGTTCTCTGAGAAACATACCCATTCATCGGAGCTAAAATATCGCACCGCTTTAAATTTACATA
The DNA here is from genome assembly GCA_965555895.1 of uncultured Simkaniaceae bacterium. Classification (GTDB taxonomy): domain Bacteria; phylum Chlamydiota; class Chlamydiia; order Chlamydiales; family Simkaniaceae; genus Neptunichlamydia. Next base: position 6,510 of record CBEWFH010000017.1, on the reverse strand, counting down.
AGCATCCTTAACGTCATCTGCTGCTCTTTTAACATTGGGGTGTGTGTTGACCGTCGTATTTTGAACCTGCGCAATAGTTGATTGCAGGGCATAATAAGTCTCTTTGCGACTAGCAAGGGCACCTAGATAGGCAGCTTCAACATGTTCAAACTCTTCCCTTGAAACGCCTCCAATTCCTACAAGGTTGACCCGGTTTTGGTAATCCTTTTCAGCTCTAAAAAGCTCGGCATCTTTTTGCTCAAGCTCAGCTGATAACTCATCGACCTGAATGAACATCTGAACAACCGTCCGGACCATTTCTCCGAGAGTATGCTTTGCCCTTTCAAAAGCGAAACGGTTATCGGTTTTATCGAGCTCGATAAGAACTTGCCCCTCTTCAACATAATCGGTATTATCCACATTGATCGATGTGACAATCCCCGGAACTTGAGGGGTTAGCTCCACCATATTCCCGTTGACATAAGCATCATCAGTATACTCCTGAAAACGGAGAACTTCTGCCCAGTAGATAAAGACTATGACTCCAATGAGGAGAAAACCTGCGGAGGTAAGGATTAAAATCTTATTCCGCTTTTTATTATCATTCGGCTTTTCTTCAATATTGTCCATATCCACCACCTAATGCTTTTATGAGCATCAGAACGATCAAATATCTTTCATTTTGAATTTCCACTTCTTTTATTGCCTCATTCATCACATCGATCTGTTTACTTAGAACTGTCAAATAGTCATCCACACCATTTTCATATTGAGCAAAAGTAAGCTCTGAAACATGAAGGATGCTGGTAAAAACTTCCGTTTCGAGGCGGCTTTGCTCAGTAGTAGATTCTAAAATTTTTATCTGATCGGAAACCTCTTTTGCCGCTCTTAAAACTAAGGAGTTATAGTCATAAACAGCCGCATCATAAGTTGCGTATTGCTCATTAAGCTCCGCTGTAAGCTTTCCACCCGTAAATAGAGGGAGATTGATCGCCGGAGTAATTGCTCCTGCATAACTATCAAAAGAAAAGAGATTATTCCAATGAAGACTCTGCAATCCAGTAAAAGCTTTCAAATTGATGTTGGGGAAAAAAGCTGCTTTTGCTGCCTTAATCAAGTGAGCTGCCGCCTCTACCTTCCACACTTGAGCCATAAGGTCCGGACGACGTGCTAAAAGGTTAAGGGGGATGTCCTCAGGAAGGGGAAATGGACGATCAAATGATAGCGTTGGAAAATTAAATTCGAAAGGAACATCAGGTCCTAGCCCCATTAAGATTTTCAGCTGACTCTCACTGATTTCAGCCTCTTTCTCATAAACAACGACACTCTCTTGAGCTTCTGAAAGGAGAGCTTTGGAATTTTCTACTGCAATCTCATCATCAATTCCGTAATCGCGTCGAAGCTCTGTAAGCTCCAGGAGAAGTTTTCGTGCAGCAACCAAATCGTGACTAATCTGGACATCCATGAGGTTCTTCCCATAATTGATATAAGTCTCTGCTAAACTTGTAGTAATAATAAGAAGAGACTGAGACATTTCCGCTGCCTGTGCTCTGGCTTGACCGATTGCTGCGCGGTATTGATTCCTATTTTTCCCAAAGAGATCAATTTCATATTCAAAATTCAGAGACAAATGGATTTCATTAATAACTGCAGGAACAGTGGAAGGGGGGAGGCGGACAAGCTCATCCTTGCTGAGATGTTGATAGTTATCCTGAAATGCAGTATTAAGCTGAGGAAGAAGAGGAGCCCTTGCCTTTTTTGCTGCCTCATCAGACGCATAAACGCGAGAAACAGCAGCCATTAGATCAGGGTTATTTTCAATTGCAACTTCCATCATCTCACTGAGTTGACCATCTTCAAATACCACCCACCAATTATAGGCTGGCCACTCCCCCTTAGAAAAATTAGGCGTTTCAAGAGCAGACTCGACAGCAGGAGAAACTTGTGCGGTTTCTAAAACCTCAGGCTCATAGTTTCTTTTTTTTAATGCAGCACAACTTTCAAATAAAATCGGAATTAAAATCCATGATGATAAAATTATTCTAAAAACAAATCGCCAGCTCATAGTTTTCTAATAAACGAGAACTGATTTTTCTAGTATCAAAATTTCATCAATGTTTTAATAGTGTTATGTATTATGAGTTATTCAAGGGAAAAAGAAATCAATCCCTTCTTAAAGCTTTCCGGTGTGGAATCGAAAGAGAATCACTCCGAATTGATAGTAATGGAGCAATCTCAAAGAGATCCCACCCAAGCGCCTTAGGTTCCCCATTAACCCACCCCTATATTAGTACCGATTTTAGTGAACAACAACTTGAATGGACTACCCCTCCTCTTAAATCTTTTCCAGCAGCTGAACACTTTCTAGAAGAGATCCTTTCTTTCTCTATAAAAAAAATGAAGGGAGAACTTCTTTGGCCTTTTTCAATGCCTCCCAATCTGAGCCATATTGAAATAGCTCGCTATGGAAAGTCTATCCAAGGGAGAAAAAAAGAGATTTACCGTGAAGGACTCAAAGAGCGTTATGGGATGAATCTCCAAATGATTTCAGGAATCCATTTTAACCTCTCTTTCGATCAAGAATTTTGGAAAAAAATTCATTCCTATGAGAACTCTTCCCTTACCCTTCAAAAATTTATCGATGAAAAGTATTTGGGGATCATTCGAAATTTCCTCCGCGAAGGATGGCTACTCACCTATCTCTTTGGAGCCTCGCCAGTGATCGATCCGAGCTATGGAGCTCTCCCCAAAAACTTTAAAAAGGGGGAAAACTTCTACTACTTTCCTTATGCAACTTCAATTAGAACTAGCCGCTTTGGCTACTATAGCCGGATTCAAAACCAGCTTGCGATCTCTTTCAATGAGCTAGACATCTATATTGCTGAGATGAAAGAAGCTCTATCAACGCCCAAAAAAGAGTACTCCACCATTTCATCGCAGTTAAATCACAACATTCTTCAAATTGATAACGAACACTACTCTAGAATCCGCCCAAAAAGATCTCCTCATAAGGGAGAATCTTCTCTTGGAGCTCTTGAAAAAGAGGGGATTGAATACTTAGAAATCAGAGCGATTGATCTTGACCCCTATCACTGCATTGGAATTAGACCCGAGCATACTCACTTTCTCCACCTTTTCCTTCTCCATTGCCTCTTTAAAAAGAGCCCAAAACTAACAAAAGAGGGACAGAAATGCTTAACATGCAACCAAAATAGTGTAGCAATAGAGGGAAGAAATCCGAACCTTATCCTCACAGCCCCTCGAGATACTTCCCTAAAAAAATGGGGAAATAAGATTCTCAAGGAAATGGAGCCCCTTGCTAAGCTTATGGGATGTGAAAAAAACCTTGAATTCCAGAAAGAGAAAATTAAAACTCCAGATGGGTGCCCCTCTGCGCTAATCTTAAATGAAATTTTAGCTAAGGGGTTTCAAAATATGGGGCTCACCCTTGCAAAACTCCACAAAAATTCTCTTTTAAAAAAGAAAATCTCCCAGAAAAAATTTCACTCTTTTGAAACTATTTCCCATCACTCTATCATTCAAAATCAGCGCCTTGAAACTGCCTCTGAGATCCTTGTAGAAGGGTACGAAAACTTAGAACTCTCGACTCAAATCCTTATTCGAGAAGCCCAAAAGCGAAACGTGAAAATTGAAATTTTAGATAGTGAGGATCAAATTCTCCGTCTCGAAAGAATGGGGCATATCGAATATGTGAAAGAAGCAACAAAAACATCGAAAGATAGCTATATAATTCCACTCCTTTTTAAAAATAAGGAGGTCACAAAAAAAATTCTCCATGAAAAGGGATTTAAAGTTCCCATGGGAAAAACATATTCTTCAATAGAATCTGCCCTGATTGATTATCCAAGCTATCAAAAGAAAAAAGTCGTTGTGAAACCCAAATCGACTAATTTTGGGTTAGGGATCCAATTCATTCTCCCGAGTGAAAAACAGAATTATGACTTCGCTGTCAAAGGTGCTTTTTTTTATGATAGCTCAATCATCATTGAAGAGTTTTTTCCAGGTGAGGAATTCCGTTTTTTAGTCATTGATGGGAAAGTCGTAGGCGTAGTAAAAAGAGAACCCGCCAACGTGATCGGTGATGGGAAACAAACGATTAAAGCTCTCGTCCATGAAAAAAATTGTGATCCCACCTATTACCGAAACCCTAAAATTTATCTCCGTCTAGGCCCCCAAGAAAAAAAACTTCTCCACTCTCAAAACCTAACCTTCCAGAGTATCCCCAAAAAAGAGGAAAAGATCTATCTCCGCCAGAACTCTAATGTTTCTACAGGAGGAGATGCCCTTGATATGACAGACCATGTTCATAATGGGTATCAAAAACTAGCCATAGAGGCAACAGCTGCATTTGATGGAAAGATCTGTGGTGTTGATATGATGATTCCCCACCCAAGCAAAGAACCGACAAAAGATAACTATGCCATTATAGAACTAAACTACAATCCGCTTCTCTTCATCCATGCCTATCCCTATCGCGGTAAGAGGCGAGATGTTGCAAGTCCCCTCCTCGATCTATTAGGCTATTCGAAATAAGCATAGCGAAAATCAATTTCTTTCAGAGGTGAGATATAAACCCCCTTAAGTTGATCATTACATAGATAATGAAGCTTATTAAAACAAAGGGGAATGACAACCATCTCTTCCATAAGGAGGGCCTCTGCTTGACACAGATACTCTCTCCTTTTTTCCGGATCGATCTCATTATCTGACTTCTTTAGAACCTCTTGATAAACAGGATGTTCCCAGCGACTTATATTTATTGCGGAACTACGATTACGGAATGCATTTAGCGTATAAATCGGATCTTTTAGCCAAGAGTTCCATCCCATTTCTCCAAACTCATAGTCTCCTTTTGACATCCGGTTAAAATGGACAGGCCAATCAGCTTGGTCAATTTCAATATGGAGATCAAGAGCTGAATTGAGTTGTTGCTGAACCGCTTGATTTACCCTAGAAGTAAAGAGGCAGGCCCTCTGACTGAGAACAATTGTAGGAAATTTCTCAATAGTCGTACCCATTTCATCTAGCGCTAAAGCTAAATATTCCTTAGCAAGCTCGATATTTCCATCTTCAAAATATGGCTTATCCTGAACAGAAAGGCCTCCATTTAAAATTCCCATTGCAGGCTCTTCGCCCAGTTGAAAAATATGCTCAGCAATACTCTCCCTATTGATTGCATAGGAAACGGCTTTACGAAAATTCTTATTATTAAAAGGGGGTTTCTCTACGTTTACAAAGAACCAATAGAGACCGTAAGTATCAATCACTTGAAGTTCCCCTCTCTTATAGGAAATTCCTACAATATCAACTGGGAGAGGGTTTAAAGGACAGCCGACAAAATCAAGTTCCTTTTTTTCATAAAGGAGATACTGAGTATTCGCATCAGGAAGAATCTGGAGATGAACACCTCCAATTTTGACACACTTTTCATCCCAGTAATTAGGGTTTTTCTCGACATAAATTTCATCCCCTTTTTTCCATCGCTTTAATAAAAATGGACCATTATTTACAAAATGATCATTCACATCATTTGCCCATTGTGGATCCTCTAAATCAAACCCTTTATGAATCGGAGCATAGGTAGAACAAGAACATAGTGATAGAAAATAAGGAGCGGGATGTTCCAATTCAACTTCCAACGTCTTGTCATCGAGCGCTCGGACCCCTACATCATCAACATCCACCTTCTTTTCAAGGCAAGCTGCAACATTCTTTATAGTATAAAAGGTGAAGGCACCTGTCCTCGCATGGAGAGGATTAACCGACTTCTTCCAAGCATGTTCAAAATCATATGCTGTAACAGGATCTCCATTCGACCATATCGAATCCCTTAGATGAAAGGTATAGGTCTTTTGGTCTTTAGAAATTTCCACAAACTCTGCAACCCCTGGAATAATTTCCCCATCAGGACCAAGACGCATAAGCCCCTCATAAAGCATATTAATGACATGTACAGAAGGATATTCGTTAGAAATGCGAGGGTCTAGAGAGCGTACTTGAGATAGAATTGAAAGCTTAATCACTCGGTTTTCATTAGACTTCTCATCCTTTCTACCACATGCAAAAAGAAAAGGGATAAAGAGAAAAATTAAAAGTGATTTTTTCATGATTTTTTTCGGGGTTATTTGCTCCACATCGACCTCCAGGATATGATGATAACGGCATTTTCTACTCTTGCATGTTTGATGTAAAGTTCTAATGGTGAGAAATAGATGTATATCAAAAAAACCTTGTAAGAAAGTCGAAGAGAAAAACTTAACCTAAGTTAACAGAATAAATGAGGTTGCCCCACTTTTAGTTGAAACTACTGTGGTCCCAATTTTTCAGGCTACTTCCTTTTGGCGTTCCTGATATGTTTTGATTCTACATTTCACCTCATTTATTGCAAAGTATCCTTTGACAGTTCGAAACTTGCCTTCTGCATAGAGAAGGCTTGCTCCCATCCACCTCTGTGCTGTATTTTTTCCCTTCAGATTTTTAAGATTTCTTTTTCCATGGCTAGAGCTTGAG
>CBEWFH010000016.1:0-12006 GCA_965555895.1 uncultured Simkaniaceae bacterium | reverse complement strand
CATGCCGCATTATTTAGGGTTTAACTAGCTACCCCCCGCGAAGCTACCAGTGCCTATGTAAGAGGTTAGCTTGAATAAAAAATTTTTAAATGTGTAATAATCACTCATTTGTATAAATATAAGTGCGACTCATTAAGAGTCGCACTTCACATTTAGATGAGCAGTAGGGCAAATACGAACGCGAAAAGGGAGAACGACTCCACGATCCCGAGCGCTGCAAGGCACTTACCATAAACGGCAGGTTGTTTTGCTGAGGCTTGGATACCGGTGGCGGCGCACATCCCTTGGTAGATCGCTGAGAGCATGATCGCAAGGCCAATAAAGACACCGATTCCGATTCCATTCCATGCAGAAAGGGTATTTGCCAAAATAGCGTTCTTCATGAGAAGCATGAGGACAAAGCCGTAGATCGCTTGCGATGAGGGAAGGGCCGACATACCAATAAATTTCCCGTGGTTCTCCTCAACGCGGGCCATCACGCCATGTGATGCCATCCCTGCAATTCCACACCCGATGGCACTTCCTAAACAAGCAAAGCCAAGGACGATTGCTGGGCCAATCATTGAAAAATCCATAATTCTATTCTCCTCGTGATTTCATTAATTTTAGTGGATTGAAAAGTTTTCCGCCTCCCTCAAAGGAGTGGTGATACCATTCGATAAAATTGAGACGGAGTCCATGAATTGTTCCCCCCATAATGCCGACTGTAATGTTGACCATGTGACCAACAAGGATAACGAAAAAGCCTGCTGCAAAGCCGAGACGCATTCCCATCTCATTAAAGGTTTCAGCAAGGATCATCCCAGCAAGTCCTAAGGCATAAAGACGGAGGTAAGATAAGACGTCGGCAAAGAGCTCGATCACTTTTGTAAGTTCTATAAAGCCAGCTAATCTATTCTGAATAAGGGCTATGATTAAGGCGAGAGATATTCCTCCCCATAGGAGTTGCTGTCCAACGGTAAAACTTGTCGCTTTCGGAATCAAAAAGACAAAGTGAACAACAGAGGTGGCATCTAAAACTTTTGGAAAAAACATATAGGCCCCTACCATCGAAAAAATCCATCCAATCCCAGCAATATGGCGACGGGCTTGTCTTAGTAAGGAAAGGCTGATATGGAACACTCCGGCAATGAGGGCAATTTCCATGAAGATGCTATCGCGGAAATCATTGGAAATAATATATTTTGTAAATCCATTCTTTACCTTTTTCGCCTTAAAGAGAAACTCTTCTCCACTCTTTACACTCTCTAAGTCGGGAAAATCTTTAACCATCTCCTTATAGGTCTCATCTTTATGGGCAATATGATAATCAGCTTTTTTCACAGCGAGTGCATGGATAATATTGACCTTGTTAATGGGACTTTCAGGGGAAATTTCAAGACCAAAATAAGCGCCTGAGAGGATTCCCCATCCTATGCAAAAGGATGAGAGGACAGTAAAGAGGCGTAAGAACCTTCTACCACTAGACTTTAGATGTTTGAATTTCCACCGGAGGAAAAGGGCTAAGCTTAAAAAGATTATCCCATAGCCGGCATCGGAAATAATCATCGCAAAGAAAACTGCAAACCCCCAAAAAACCCAACTGGAGGGATCTTTATCATTGATTGCTGGCGTATCATAGATATGGACGAGATCTTCACCAATCTTTCCAAAGTTTTTGTTTTCCATATAGGTGGGAATCTTCTCCCCTTCTTCAATGGCTACCTCTTCGGAATGAATTCCAAGCCCTTCAAGAAGGGGAAAGAGGCCGTGAAGACGATTTTGAGGGATCCACCCTTCGATAGCAAAAAGAGCATCATTCAAATGGGTAGAAATCTCACCGGTAGTATTTTTAAGATGATACTTATTAAGGGCGAGGATAAGGTTCCCTTTTAAAAAGTCGATATAGGGAGCATCTTCTTTGAGCTCTTCTTGGCACTTTTTCATCCTTTCTTTAACATCCTCAAGCTCTTCTTTCAGAGCAGAAAGTGACTTTTCAAAGTGCATCTCAATCATCCCTGTAAAGCTCTCGACTTTATGGGAGATCGTCATGAAGTAATCCATGTCATACTCAGAGCCGACATGGATGAGAGCCTCATCGAGTTCCATTTTTTTGAGTTTTGCTTTCTTAACACAGAAAAACTGAATATTGCGCCCGCTATCTTGCTCGATACTTCGGATTTCTTTTAAGTCGAAATCTCCGAGTGGCTCTACCCTTGAAATCTCTCCTTCAAGGAGTCTTTCTTGTTCCTCAATCTTTTCAAGCCAAATGCTATTTTCAACAACGGTATGGGCTAGTTTGTTAGGGTCAAGATCCTTTGTCAGTTCAGCACTTTTTATAGTGGGCTGCTTCCTAAGAATCTTAAGGGCTGTAATCATCTTTTGAACATCGTCGGGATAATCCAAAGCGCGCCTAGCACTTGGAGAGACAAACTCAATGAACCCCTTTTCTTGTGACCGTTTAAAGAAGGTATTGATGTCTTCTTGAACACCGATAAAGAGGTACTTTTTTACTCGAACAATTGTCATACCAAAGTTTCCTCTTTTTTCCGTTTCTCAATTTTGCCCTTAGCAACTTTTGCTTGAGCAACAGATGCGAGCTCTTGATCTCCTAGGAAGACTTTGATTTTCTTAATATGACCCTCTGTCCGTGGAATAAGGATTTTCTCAAAAAGATTAACTCGAATAGAGACTTCGCGTAGTTCCTTTTCAAGGATCCTCTTCTTTTCTTTGACCACTTCGATCTTTTCCTTTGCAATGATTACCTCTTTGATCTTTTCCATTGCTGAATCGACCCAAAGGGGGGTTTCAAAAAGAGAATATTCACTGGTCCGGAAGATCACCTTTTCAAAGAAGGGAATTTCTGCTCCGGCAATATTCTCAAACCGTTTTTCTACCTCTTCAACCTCAGATGCTTGATCGATTAGTCCTGCATCGGGGGCAGATAAAAGGGCTTGAAAACTTTCGCAAGAACCTAGTTGCTCACGATAAACGAGGGTGAGTCCATCGATCTCATAGATCGCATTATTCACCTCGGTTTGCAGCATCGCTTTTTTTAGCTGCAGAGTAGGAAGATATTTGAGGAGCTGTTTGAGCTTATATTGCTGATCTCTCAGCTCCATTTTGGTCAGTTTTATCTGCGCCATTTTGGTCCTACTTTGGCCAGTATTTATTGAGAAGGTCTTGCTTAATTCCTACCTCATGGGGATCAAAACACTCAGCGAGGGTTTTCCATCCCAAATCGAGAGCTTCTTCAACGGGAATATTGACCTCTAGATTCATCATCCTCTCTTCAAAGAGAAAGGAATAGCCAAGAAGTTTTTCATCCCAACGAGAAAGGCGGAAGCCCATACTTTGCCGCTCTCTTGCTTTCTTCGATTCAGCATAGAGGCGAATCTGTGCATTGGCGATGTCTCCATGGTCTTCTCTTGTGACACTTCCAATGACCTGTTGTTTTAAACGAGAAAGGGAACCGAATGGATCGATCCGTCCTTCATGGAGGTAAAACTGCCCTTCAGTAATATATCCTGTGTTATCTGGAATCGGATGGGTCACATCTCCTCCCGGCATAGTCGTGACAGAGATAATGGTGATCGAACCACTTCCATCGATATCAACAGCTTTTTCATAACGGGATGCCAAATCAGAATAGAGTGATCCAGGGTATCCCCGATTCGAAGGAACTTGGTCCATCGTAATCATAATCTCTTTGATCGAATCAGCAAAGGCTGTCATATCAGTAAGAAGAACTAGAACGTCTTTATCTTTTACAGCAAATTGTTCTGCGCAGGCAAGAGCCATGTCAGGGACAAGTAAACACTCGACTATCGGATCAGTTGCTTTATGGATAAACATCACCGTTTTTTCCATCAAGCCTGATTTTTCGGCGTTATCGACAAATGCTTGGTAGTCATCGTAGCGGAGTCCCATTCCTCCAATAATTACAATATCGGCATCGGTTTGATTCGCAATTCGCATCAAAAGTTGGTTGTAAGGTTCGCCCGCAATAGAAAAAATCGGAATTTTTTGCGATTTTACAAGGCAATTGAAGACATCAATCATCGGAATGTTAGTGTTAACCATTTGATGGGGAACAATCCTCTTCACAGGGTTAAAGGAGGGCTGTCCAATATCGACTCTTTCACCCATAACCTCGGGACCATCATCGATAGGTTCCCCACTTCCATTTAGACGCCTTCCGAGGAGTGATTCGGACACAACAACTTGCATCTGACGCCCTAAAAAGCTCAGCTTATCTCCGGTAGAAACTCCCCGTGGATTTTCAAAAGCTTGAAGGGTGACTTTTTCTCCATCAATACTTAGAACTGAAGCAAGGGTGGTATGTCCCGATTTCCGGTGAATTTTTCCAAGCTCACCCATCTTCACACTCTTGGCAATTACCGTAACCAAGTTTCCACGAATGTCGACAATTCTGTCGTATATCTTATTCATTTTTCTTCCTTAAGGTTGCATCGTGGCGTTTTCAATACGATGCTCGATTGTTTTATTAGCCTTTCGGTATCCATCAGATTCAAAGGGCATAAAATTCATATTTTTGATTTCACTTTGGAGGCTTAAGAAAAAGTTCCGCGCTTCATCATGCTCATTAAAGGAAAAGGGAGCATCGAAAATTCTCTGTATCACCTCAAATAAAATAATTTGCCTCTTAAAAGGGCAGTAAGCATCCTCTTTATCAAAGGCATTTTGTTGGAGATAAGCGAAATCGTAAAGCTCACCTTTCAAATAGACCACTAGGTCGTCAACCGTGATCCCCTCTTCACCAACAACTTCCATCCTTTTACCAATTTCATCCCCATCCTTAATGAATTTAAGGGCCTTTGCATTTTTCTTATCCCAATCTGGAACTTTCTCTTCGAGATCGAGGCTCACATCTTCGATGTATTTTGACCAAGAAATCAGTGGATCAATCGCAGGGTAGCGCCTCGCATCTGAACGGACGCGGGAAAGTCCTAAAAAGGCACCAACAACAGCAAGGGTTGCTTGTGTTACCGGCTCTTCAAAGTTACCACCGGCTGGAGAGACCGTTCCTGCAATGGTGAGAGATCCTGTCTTTCCATCTTTTAAAGCTAGAACTCCAGACCGTTCGTAAAACGAAGCAATCCGCGATCCCAAGTATGCGGGGAAAGCTTCTTCCCCCGGAATTTCCTCTAAACGTCCTGACATTTCCCTCATTGCCTGTGCCCACCTTGATGTGGAATCAGCAAGAAGAAGAATATCGAGTCCCATCTGCCGATAATATTCAGCAATCGTCGCTCCCATATAAACTGAGACTTCTCTGGCAGCCACCGGCATCGATGAGGTATTGCAAATGATGACCGTTCGGCTCATGAGCGATTCATTGGTGTGAGGATCGATAAGGTGTGGGAAAGTTTTCAGAACTTCAACAACCTCACCAGCCCGCTCACCACAAGCAGTGATAATAACAAGATCTACCGCCGAATATTTTGAAAGGTGGTGCTGCAAGACAGTTTTTCCCGCACCAAAGGGGCCAGGTGTACAGAATGTTCCACCTTTAAGAATTGGGAACTGGGTGTCGATCACTCGCTCTCCTGTATCCATCATCTTGGTAGCTTTGATCTTTTTTCCCTGAATGATAGGGATCTTCACCGGCCATTTTTGTACCATTGTCAAAGAGTATTCCTTCCCTTTCTCGTCTTTGACCTTTGCTACGGTTTTATCAATCGTATATGAGCCATCCTTGACAGTCCAAGAAATGGTATATTTTCCACGCATCGAGAATGGAAGCATGATTTGGTGATGGAAACGTCCTTCTAAAGTCGTTCCAATGATATCTCCTCTCTCAAGAATAGCCCCCACTTTCGCAACAGCTTGATAATCCCAGTGTTTTTGCCTGTCAAGAGGGGGAAGGTAAACACCCCTTTGCAAGAAAAGACCTGAGCTATCTGCCACCCGCTCAAGAGGGTTTTGAAGACCATCAAAAATGGTACTAATCAATCCGGGACCAAGTTCAGCCTCAAGCAAATGTGTGGTAAATTTTACTGGGGTATGAAGCTCAATCCCAACGATATCTTCAAATACTTGGAGTTTTGCCACGTCGCCAGCAATTTCAATGACCTCCCCTTTTAGGAATACATCACCGATCTCTACCATGGCAATTTCACCTTGGCGAACATCCCCTTCAAACTTGATATGGAGGAGATTTCCAAAGGCCTTAATGACTTTTCCGGTTGCGGCCACTATTTTTTCACTACTCATGAGATTATCCTTCCAAATTACCTTTCACCATTTCATTTAAATTGGCATTCCCTCTCTTCTCATCGAGAGCAAATACATCTTCCACAATCATTAACTGAACCAGATACCCAAGAAGGTTGTCTACCGAAAAGGGGTGATCTTGGATCTCCTCTCCAATACGATGGAACCGGAATTCTGCCATCACTCTATACTCCTCATCTGGTTTCCCAGTAGAATCTTTTAATTTTTCCCCCAGCTCTACCTACTCAAAAGGGAACTCACAATAGGGGGAATCCTTTTGAGCCAAAACTTCGGCAACTAAGGGGTCGTGGAAATCCTCATGTTGCAGCTGAGTCATCGGATCCATACCAAGCTTTTTTGCCCGGTATCTAGCAAGGAGTACCCTCCACTCCCGCTCAAAGCGGAAATATCCCTTCAAAAACCCCTGATATTTTTTCTCCATTACCTTGAAATAGGTGATGAGAATTTTTGAATAATGGCGAAGCTGCTCAGAAACTTCTTGATGCTCCTCCAAAAACTCAAATAAATATCTAGGAAGCCCTTCTTGGTTAACAAATGCTTCATCAAGCTCTTTTTCATTCAGATTTCCGCGATGATCAATTTCTTCTTTCTTCAAGAGCTTTTGGATATTTATGAGATCAATATAGCTCTGAATCGCCTTCACCTTTTCAAGATCGGCACTTCCAAGATTATCCCGATAAAGGATCATCAAGTCCTCAAATAATATCCCGGGTTCGCTGCCAACCTTTAAGGGAGGTAAAACAGCCCCTAAAAAAAAGCACCTGCTCATACAACCGATGAAAAAATTACTGATCGAAAGTCATCTCTTACAAAACTTGCAAGGAGCGCTTTTAACGCATCATCAGACATATCGATGGTTATATTTTGGTCGGCGATCTTTACCTGAGCGCCTCCCTCAATATCACCGATCTCGACACTTTTGGATTTCAGTCTTTCTATAATCCCTTTGGCAAGCTCAATATTTACAGCATCTATGTCAATTGCACTCGACACAATTGCCTTTAGCTCCCCTGAAACTCCCTCTTTTTCGATCCCAGAAACGATTGCCTCAATGAGTCGTGCCACAACCTTGGTATCTTTCATCTTTTCAGCTACTAATTGACTGAGCTGAGGATTAAAGAGGTTTTTTTCGATTTCTTGTTTTAGGGTATCTATACTTTTTTTAGCAGCGAGATTCATAGATGCTTGAAAAATATTCCGTTCTTCTTCAATTTTTTTCTTAGCTTCCACTTGGATCCTTGAAGCATCCCTTTTGGCATCTTCAATGATTTTTTCTCCGTCTACACGAGCTTTTGCTATGATTTTATCACCCTCTTTCTTGGCAGGATCAAGGGTTTCTTTTCTTAAGACCTCGCAGATCTTTTTGACTTTTTCTTTTCCAGTATCGACAGATTTCATGAATACCTCGCAGGTGTCTTATGAGGTACTATAGAGAAAGAAACAAAAAGTTTCAAGGCAATATTGACTTCAGATGGTCAAAGACAAGAGGTGATGAGACAAGACCGACATGCCCGACTCCATCCACTACATACTGATTTTTAGCATAAGAAGGCCCGGGCATATGAATATCATCTTTGCCACGGATCTCATAAATACTCTCTTGCATCGCATGAGTTATTTTACTCCATTCTTTTTCTAGAGTCATAGAACCAATTCGAATAATTTTTCCAATCTCTTTTCTCCACTCCAGTGTATTCTTTAGCAGACACCTTCCTCCCTCCTCAATCGACCAGTATTTCTTATCTAGAGCCATATAAAACGCAAGTTCTGCCCCTCGGGAATACCCAATGAGATCGATCTTCACCTCTCTTCCATAAAGAGCCTGGATCTCATTGATCTTGTCATTTACTACTTTAAAATCTGCCTCAGTAAGTTCTCCATCGGCAAGATTTATCGAAAACATGGGTCCCGCCTTATTTTCTTGGAAGTACTGACCCATGGAAGAAAACATCCCTTGACTACCGTCTCTTCCATGCAAGAGTAGAACTGGAGTCTGTTTCTTTTGCTCCTCGGAAAGACTCTTAGGATTCATCCCATATTGAGTAAAATGTTCTACTTTTCCCCTATAGACATCTAATCCAGCCCAAATCGAAGTGATGAATTCCCAAGAAAGCGCCGCAAAAACCCTTGCCGATCCTTGCCAATTTCGATCTCTGAAAAATTGCGTTACAGTCGCAACGGCATGTTTATAGCCACTATATATACCCATCCCCTCTCTTTCATAAACAGGGTATCCTGTAAATCCTGTTGCCTCTCTGACACACTCAGCCATAGTAGATCTCCTAATTTGTTGATTGAATGAGTATAGCACATCCAAAGAAAAATGTAAAAAACTCTTGGCGATAAAGGGAATATTCGGCAAGATTAGTAATCCTTAGTAAAGGAATATGGTAGAAATTCTATGAAAAAGGTTCTTTCAATTGGTATCGCTCTCTGTGTAATGATGTTGAACACTCCTTCTTATGCGAATGATGAAGCCTTTTCCGAGTGCGAATATGATGCCAATGAAGGGTATGAGAAATGTGAGCCCCTTGGGTATGGCTCCTCTTCCGCCGCCAGTTCTACCATTAGCATGTCGATGATTGGTTGGGGACTTGGCCTTGCCATTGCCATTGCCATCATAGCTGGGGTCATTCACCAAAGCGCCTCAACCCATAATAGTAGCTCTGGTTCCGGTTCTTCATCGTGAAATGGGTGGTTTTCCTCCTCCTTCCCCTTTTTCTATTTGCAAATGAGCCTTTTTTTGCTTCCTTTGATCCCCCTAAAGGATGGCTAATTGCCGATCCCAGTAAATATGAAAACAAAGTAAAAATTGGTTTTATTGAGTCAAATAAGACGATCTTTTCCCCTTCAATCACTTTAACTCTTGAAAAAGTAGAAAGCGTTGATTTGAAAACCTATATCAAAGCGGTTCAAAAAAATTTCGAATCCGATCGGCTCAATCGATATCAAGAATTAGGGACACTTCATAACCATGTTGGAAAAGCCCATCTTGCCCAAGTTGATATGAAAAATCAGTGGGGAGAGATTCGTCTCCTTCAAGCAATTACGATTTATCAAGGGTATGCCATTATTCAAACAGCAGCGACCCTTAAAAAAGATTTTCTAACAGTTCATGAAACTTTCTTAACCTCTTTTAAGTCTCTTACTACCTTTCCAACCCTTATCGCTTCATGTAACGATTCTCTATTTCAGAAAAAAATCGATGGATTGATGAAATGTTGGAAGAAGTACCGCTCCACCTCAAAAGATGACAATGAAACCCTCTTCAAAAGTTCTTTTTTTCAAAACAATCAATGGAAACCCTTTGTCAACTATGTAGAAAACAAGCTAGACTCGCAAGGAAGTTGTTGGAAACTCCTTGCCATCCAGCATATTAAAGAAACATTGCTAACGAAGACAGACATATGAAAAAGCTTATCTCAATACTTACTCTCTTTGCCTTTACCCTTTATGCAAATGAAGCTCCACCAGTAGAAAGCCCCGATACAGAAACACCTGCTCCCTCTCCTATCTATATCAGCTCAAATCCCCCCATCCGCGAAAGAACCGAACCTTCCTCTAACAAATGGAAAGCCACAGCAGCCTTTGTTGGAACACTTGCAGCTATCACCCTTGGCCTTTTCGCCTCAGGAAGAGACACAGGTAAGCATGTGAAACCAAGTGCAGAAAGAAAAACGGGCTCATGAAATACCTCCCCCTCCTCCTTTTATTGCTTCTGACAAGCTGCCACCACGAGCCTTGGCAGCATACCTCCATACGAAATGGAAATCAGAAATATGACATGGCAAAACTCACCTACCCAGCCTCCAGTGAAAATAATGGGATGGAACTCGAGATCGCCCGGTATGGGAAAGAGATTCATGCTTACGTCAATGTTCATAGTTATGAATTCCCCACCTACGAAAATGACCTCCACGCAACAACTCTTACCATCAGCACAAATTGCGCCTCTAGAACATTTGTTCTGCCCCTTCTTGAAGGAGGGCAACGGGCACGTCTCACCGATACATGCCTCGAGTATCTCCTCCAAAACCTAGATTTAAAACCTGCAGTGACCCTCTCTTCGGGACACTTTTCACAAAATCTAGAATCTTCAAACTTTGAACGTCACTACGATGCCCTTCTCAGAAAACCAAGAATTATTAACCCAAAAAGTATGATCAACTTTGAACTTTTTTAAACTTGTGTTATAAGAAAAAAACACGAGGTTTATTAATGAATAAGTTTGAAGAGCTCAAAAAATATACAATCATCGTTGCCGATACCGGTGAAATTGACGAGATAAAAAAATATCACCCTACCGATGCCACAACCAACCCTTCCCTTATCCTAAAAGCCTCAGAAATTGAAGAATACAAATCACTTATTGAAGAAGCTGTTTCCTATGGAAAAGGAAACCTCGAACTCATTATTACAAAAGTTTTCGTCAATTTTGGAGCTGAAATTTTAAAACATATTCCCGGGCGTGTCTCAACAGAAGTTGATGCCCGTCTCTCCTTTGATGTCGAAGGGAGCCTTAAAAAATCCCACCAATATATCGACCTCTACAAAGAAGCTGGAATTGAAAAAGAGCGGGTCCTCATTAAACTTGCCTCTACTTGGGAAGGGACCCTCGCAGCCGCACAACTTGAAAAAGAGGGAATCCATTGTAATATGACCCTTATGTTTGGTCTCGGCCAGGCTGTTGCTTGTGCCGAAGCAGGAGCTACACTTATCTCCCCTTTCGTCGGCCGAATTTTTGACTGGTATAAAAAAGCAGAAGGAAAAGAGTCTTACCCTCCCGCCGAAGATCCTGGTGTCATCTCCGTAACAAAGATCTTTAACTACTACAAAAAGTTTGGCTATAAGACACAAATCATGGGAGCCTCTTTCCGCAACATTGGTGAAATTCTCGAACTTGCCGGCTCAGATCTCCTTACTATCGCCCCCAAGCTCCTCAAAGAGCTCACAGAAACAGAAGGGGCCGTTCCCAAAAAGCTTTGCGCTGATAAGGCTGCAAACGCTGATATCGAAAAGATCGCTGTCGATGAAAAGACCTTCCGCTGGATGCTCAATGACGAAGCAATGGCAACTGAAAAGCTTGCTGAAGGGATTCGCAACTTCGCGAAAGATACCATCAAACTTGAGAAACTCATCGAAAAAATGCTCTAGAAAGGGTTGCCACACCCATTACCGACAAAAAGTCACTTATATAAAGAAAAAGGCCGCACACCTTTCGCTAGTAAAAATGTATTCCCCAGCAAAGAGATTATCAAGGTGCCAATAGGTATAGACTCTATATTCAGCTGCTAAGTTAAAGATGACATTTTGGTAAGACGATTCCCATCGATAATTAAGCCCAAAATCTAAGTTAATATTTGGATAAAAATGATGTTTAGCGCTTTTACTCCATGGTAGATCTTGTCTAGTTGTAAATGAATTTGCAAGAGTATTAAAATCTTGAACACTTACAAAATTGTCAAATTTACCATCTGACCATTCTTTACTATAAAGGAGAGCAAATTGTCCCCAGAAGGTAAAGTTTAGGCTATGATTCCATGAATTTGGTAACATGAGGTATTTCAAAGTCAAATTGACCTTTAGGTCCTAGTTCCCAAAAACGATGTTTTTTCCTTATAAAACAAATCATCAAATGTTGTTGTTCGCGGTGCACCAGCAATATCGGTGATTATTGTCTCATCAATATCCGACTGTTGGTAAAAGAGCTTCGACTCTTTAACCCCTTCTCTTGAGCGTGGTTATAGAGATATCCACGTTTTCCACAGT
>CBEWFH010000015.1:0-12954 GCA_965555895.1 uncultured Simkaniaceae bacterium | reverse complement strand
TTTTAGCGTAGATATTCCAATCCCTAGATCGCTTGCCACATCCCCTATTTTTACTTCCTCTTCTCTCACTAATCTCATAGCATTTACCTTAAATTCATTATTGAATTTTTTCATTACCTGTTAACTCCTCTTTAGGTTCGAGAAGTCTATATCATAACTGTCCTCTTTTTCGGGGGAAGATCAGTATTTGGATTTAACGCAGAAAGATATATGGACTTAGGTCTGAATAATGCTGAGAAATTTGAAAGAGTGCGTGAAAAGTTTAAAGGGAGAACGATTGTATTATTTGATGATGCCTCTTACTCGGGGAAACAAATGACCTCTCACCTTTATAATGTAAGAAGAATAGTGGAGCACTATAGTTTGGAAGCTAGGGATGTAGTTGTTGTGGTTCCCTTCATAACTCCTAATCCTTTTCAGGACATTGTGTGGGTGCTTCTCAAAGTAAATCTGCTAGACTCCCTCTTTCTCATATCTTTATCCATCAACCATTGATGAGGCTTTCAGATATTGGTAACCCTGTGTATCAACGGATAATCGACCTTTGGTATGGTGGAAGTAAAGAGGAAGCGGATAAAATAGGGCTTGCTCATTTTCAACATAAAGTTCCTAACTATCAATCTTTTCCTGTGGCCTTAGCAAACGGCTCGGTCTACCACATGATTAATCAAACTCCAACATCTTTGAAAACAAAAGGGCTTGCGAATTCTTCCTGAGATAATTCCCCCTTATAAAGGGACTATTCCAGATAGATTTCCTTACTAAAGGTATAGTCCTTTAGTAAAAAAGATCATATTGTGAGGGGTCTCTTTTTCTTCGCCTATTCAAGGTAGGAGACTCTTTCAATGAGCTCGGGGTGCTCTTGGAACCCCTATTGCAATGGCTTTCTCTATCGACTCAAGCTTCTGAAAAAAAATTATTTCTTTGGATAGGTTCCCTTTGTAGAGGAAGGAATATTCAGCAAAAATCTCAATACGGAACTTAGCGATTTCTGGAATGACATCTTTAAGATCGTTTCCAATAAATGAAACAAGTTTTATTGAGGGTTTTACTTTGATCCATTCGGCAAGTAGAGGCCAGAGTTATTGTCTTTCTTAAAAGGAATGCGCCTCTTTCGCTGCAAATTATGGATAGGATTTTGCTGCTCCTGAGGTGGCATCATCTGAAATTTGAAGAGACCATGGGCAATTTCAAGCTTCAGATCACTGCTGAAAGCATCAAAAAGGGCAAAGGCTTCATGTTTGAACTCTAAAAGGGGATCTTTTTGTCCCACAACACGCATATTCACTTCGGTGCGGAGATGGTCAATTGATAGAAGATGATCTTGCCATAGTTTATCGATGTTGCGGAGGAGGATACCCCTAACCACTTCATGTAAAACCGGCATGGCATTGACTTCTTTTCCGGCCCCCTCTTGAATCGCGGCGATGGTATGGGCTTCATGATCGAGTTTTGCTTTCAGTGCATCGATGACGAGGGTGGACCCTTTCTCCTCAATCTCCTCAATCGTTAGATAATCATCGTCGAAAGCATTGTCTTCGACGGTAATTGGGAAATGTGTCATGAGAGCTTCGGCATAACCATGGGTATCCCAACCCCCTTCGACTGAGCGGGAGGTAAAGAATTGTCCTGTGAGCTGACCGGAGATTTCCTCGAGAGCTTCTTCTGCAAGTTTTATGGAATCTTCTTCTTTAAGGATATCATTACGGAAGGCATAAACCTCTTGCCTTTGTTTATTCATCACATCGTCATACTGAAGGGTATGTTTTCGGATAGAATAGTTTCGCTGCTCAACCCGTTTTTGCGCGGTTTCAATGGAGCGGTTAAGGATTTTTGCAGAGATAGGTTCTCCTTCTGGAGGGCGGAACCGTTGCAAGAAGGCGGTAAGTTTTGGTGAGGTGAAGAGGCGCATGAGTTGGTCTTCGAACGAGACATAAAACTTTGAAGTTCCAGGATCACCTTGACGGGCACAGCGACCCCTAAGCTGGCGATCAATGCGGCGCGATTGGTGACGGGTTGTCCCAATCACATGGAGGCCACCTGATTTAGCAACACCCTCGCCAAGTTTAATATCGGTTCCTCTTCCTGCCATATTTGTTGCAACAGTAATGGAGCCAGGTTGCCCTGCCATTGCAATAATTTCGGCTTCCTTCGCATGATTTTTTGCATTGAGAATTGTATGGGTAAGATTATTTTGTTTTAGAATCCGAGAAAGTTTTTCAGAGACTTCAACCGATTCCGTTCCGATTAAAATAGGGCGCCCTTTCCCATTCACCTCGATGATATCTTTAATGACCGCATTATACTTTTCACGCTCGGACATATAGATTTCATCATCGGCATCTTTTCTTTGACATTTGCGGTGGGTGGGGATTTCTAGGACATCGATTTTGTAGATCTCTTTAAGCTCATTGGCTTCGGTCATCGCCGTTCCGGTCATCCCTGCAAGTTTGTCATACATCCGGAAGTAGTTTTGGAGTGTAATCGTGGCGTAGGTTTGAGTCTCTTCTTGAATCGGGACCGATTCTTTTGCTTCAATTGACTGGTGAAGCCCATCGGAAAAGCGGCGTCCCGGTTGGGAGCGACCAGTATTTTCATCAATGATGACGATCTTCTTTTCTTGAACGATATAGTCGATATCTTTTTCCATTAAAAGGTGAGCGCGGAATAGTTGTCGGAGATTGTGAGATCTTTCTTTTCTTCGGCTATCTTCCTCGCGGAGGGCAATCTTCTTGTCCATCTTCTCTTGCTCAGAAAGGGTAGGATTTTCGTCGATTTTTGCATATTCATGCCCTAGATCGAGCATGAGGAAATCATCTTGCGCGTTTTCATTGCCCCCAGTCCAAGAGGCAATTCCTTTATCAGTCAGTTCATATTCATTTGCCCGCTCATCAATGATGATGTAAAGCTCTGCGAGCATCTCATGCCTTTCATCCTTATTGGGATCAGAATGAAAATAGGTTTCCCATTTTTCCATCTCCGCACGAAGATCGGGATGTTCTTTTAACCGTTTGAGGATCTTATTATGAGGTGTTCCTTTTCCGACAAGCCAAAGCTTGCGGAAAGCATCCTCTTTTTCTTTTCTCTCTTCTTTAGAGAGTTTCTTTTTCTCTTCTTCTTCTGTTAAACGCCCCAAAGTGTCGAGGGTTTTCCGTGCATCAGAAGCAAGTTTGTTACAATGGTCGTTCTGAAGTCTAACAATGCGAGAGACATCTCCCTTTAATTCGTCATACATCTGCCGCGATTTAGCAGAAGGTCCGGAAATAATCAGTGGAGTACGCGCTTCATCGATTAAAATCGAATCAACCTCATCAATAATCGCAAAATAGTAACCCCGTTGGCACTGCTCTTTAATTGTGTGTGCCATAGAGTTGTCGCGTAAATAGTCAAAGCCAAACTCCGAAGCAGTTCCATAAACGATATCAGCAGCGTAAACTTCTTTACGTTCATGAGGAGAAATTCCATTCGTTAGAGCTTTAACAGTAAGTCCAATCCAACAGAAGACAGCTCCAATCCACTCAGAGTCACGATTTGCTAAGTAATCATTGACAGTCACAAGGTGAACAGGTTTTCCAGTCAAAGCATTGAGGAAAATAGGCATTGCTGCAGTGAGGGTTTTTCCCTCACCCGTCATCATTTCAGCAATCGAGCCATGGTGCATTGCAATGGCGCCAATCAGCTGCACATCGTAGGGGATCATATCCCATTCTTGGTCATATCCCGAGACGTGAAATTTAATTCCGACCAAACGGCGACAGGTATTTTTAACGAGGGCGTAAGCTTCTACAAGGAGGTCATCAACGGTCTCTCCGTTTTTCAGCCGCTTTCTAAATTCAAGAACTTTCCCTTTTACCTCTTCATCGGTAAGATTTTGGTACTCATTTTCAATTACATTTATCTTTTTAACAATTTTCTGATAGCGCTTCACAAGGCGGCTTTGAGCCGTCCCAAAAATTTTCTTTACCAAACCAAACATAGTTACCTGCATTCTTATTAAGCGCTTAGTATAGCTTAAACTGAATTTATACCCAAATAACTTGAAGAATCGGGAATTTGGTAAGGAAACTTCTTATATTTTTCGGTTGAGACGAATTACAGTGTTTATAGACACGGGATGAGGAACAAACGGAAAAAAGAAGGAATAGGTTGACACAGTCAAAAACCGATTCTTCAAGTTATTTGGGTATATATGCTATAGTTTGAGACATGGCAGAAATTACCTATAGAGATAGAACCTCCGGAGAGCTAAAAAAAGAAAAAGTTTACGGTAAGTTTTTTCTTGAGACCTTCTATGGAAGTGGTCTTCTATCAAAACTTTTTTCCCTCTTTTTTCTCCCCTTGACTGCCCATGTTCCCGCCTTTTCAAATTTTTATGGGAAGAAACAAAAGTCGAACAAAAGTCGGATAAAAATTATCCCTTTTATTCGCAACTTTCATGTTGATGTAAGTGAGTTTGCAGATCCGATTGAAAGTTATTACTCTTTCAACGATTTCTTTATCCGGAAAATAAAACCGGAGGCCCGTCCCATTGTTCCGGATGAAAAAGGTGCTGTTTTCCCCGCCGATGGCCGTCACTTAGTTTTTCCCGATATTAGCCAAGTCGAAGGGTTTTACGTCAAAGATAAGAAGTTTGATCTTCGCCGTCTTCTAAACGATGAGTTCCTTTTCGATATTTTTAAGCGAGGAGCAATGGTTATTTCACGACTTTGTCCCACAGACTACCACCGTTACCATTTTCCTTGTGCTTGTATCCCGGGGAAACCAACCCTCATTAATGGCCCCCTCTTTTCTGTAAACCCGATTGCGTTAATCAAACATATCTCGATCCTCAGTGAAAATAAGAGAGTCATCACCCAGCTTGAAACAGGGCTTTTTGGTCAAGCGCTTTACATTGAAGTGGGAGCCACCTGCGTCGGCTCCATAAAGCAAACCTTTATCCCTGGAAAACCCTACAAAAAAGGGGAAGAAAAAGGTTATTTTGAGTTCGGAGGGTCCTGTACGATTCTCCTCTTTCAACCAAACAAGATCCAACTCGATCAAGACCTCATCGATGTTTCAGCCCAGTATATTGAAACCTACGCTAAGATGGGGACGAGTTTAGGTTCTTGCAAATAGGACACTCATCAACTTTGTGTCCTTTTGCTGGGCAATACTTCCGCGCATAATAGATGATTTGAAGGTGAAGTTTTGCCCACGAGGATTTTGGAAAGATTTCCATCAAATCTTTTTCCGTTTGTTTCACGTTTTTCCCACTACTTAGTCCCCACCGTTTTGCACAGCGATGAATGTGAGTGTCGACAGGAAAGGCAGCCGTTTTATGGGCATGAATCATTATGACAGATGCCGTTTTATGACCAACGCCAGGGAGTTTTTCAAGCTCTTCTATTGTCCGAGGGATCTTACCATTATATTTGTCGACAAGGATCTCTGAGAGCCTTTTGATTGCGCGCGCTTTTGTTGTAGCCAAACCACATGGACGGATGATCGATTGAATTTGCGCCACAGAAAGTTGGGCCATTTTTTCAGGTGTGTTTGCTTTTGCAAAAAGTTTTGGGGTGATCTCATTGACCTTTTTATCGGTACACTGCGCAGAAAGTAAAACAGCAATAAGTAGAGTGTAATGGCTCGTATGTTTAAGGGGAATTGGAGGATTCGGAAAAAGTTTGTTAAGGATTCTTCTTATCGTTGCTACTTTACTCACTTACCCACGCAAAACTTAGAAAAGATCGCACTTAAGATCTCTTCGGTAATATTCATACCGATTATCATCCCAAGTTCTTTTAAAGCCAAGCGAAGATCAGAAACCAAAAACTCTGGAGAGAGGTCTGTTTGAAGTCCATCGTGTACTGTTTGAAGTGCATCAATGGCATTGCCCAGCGCTTGGTGGTGACGCTCACTAGTGATGATCACCTCTTCTTTAGATGGAGGACCCTCATCCCAAATCACTTTGTGAATTTCTTCTTTCAGTTTTTCAATTCCACTTCCCTCTTTAGCAGAAACTTCTACCACATGAGAATAGGGTAACAGTTCTTTTTCCCCATGGTCTAAATCAACCTTATTCCAAATCGCAATGGTTTTTTTCTTGGGAAGTTTTAAATCTAAATGGATTGGGTCAGTGACATCATAAACAACTAAAACAAGATCGGCTTCTTTCGCTGCTTTTTCCGAGCGGCGCACACCCTCTTTTTCAATCACCTCATCGGTTTCCCGTATCCCTGCCGTATCGATCAATTGGAAATTCAGTCCTGCTATTTGCACCTCTTCTTCCAAAATGTCGCGCGTTGTCCCTGGTATATTCGTGACGATCGCCCGCTCTTTTCCTGTTAAGATATTCATCAGTGATGATTTTCCCACATTGGGCGCCCCAATCAGACATAAAGAAAATCCCGTTTTTAATACCCGTCCATCATAAAAAGTGCGCTGTAAAGCGACCATTTTATCATGTAAATCCAGTAGATCAGCGGAGAGCTCCTCCTTAGTCGCAAACTCAAGCCCCTCTTCCGGAAAATCGACCCATGCTTCAAGAATCGCTGCAATCTCGGTCAATTTTTTCTGAAACGTTGAAATCTTCTCGTAAAGCATCCCTTCCAGGTGATTTTCAGCTGCTTGCCATGCCATCTCACTCTTCGATGCAATGACCTCTTGCACCGCTTCGGCCTTTGTCAGGTCAATCCTCCCATTCTGAAAAGCTTTAAAGGTAAATTCGCCAGGAAGAGCTGCGCGCGCTCCTGCATTGAGTGCAACATCCAAGACCTTTCGGGTAATCAGTATCCCCCCATGACAATGGATCTCGACGGTATCCTCACCCGTGTAAGAACGGGGATTTTTCATCACGACGGCGAGCCCTTCATCAATGATATTTCCTTGCCTGTCAATAATCTTGCCAAAGTGAACAGTATGGGTCTCATACTTCTTGATTGGTCCCGAAAAAATTCGATCGGCAACCTCTAAGGCCCGATCTCCCGCAATGCGGACAACAGCAATCCCTCCGACTCCTGGTGGAGTCGCCACGGCGGCAATTGTTTGCCCTTTTTCATATGTGCGATGATTAAATTCCATAACTCAAAAAAAAGAGGTGCAAATCTGCACCTCTATAAGATGATAATAACAAATTACTCTTTAGTCAACAATAAAAAGTTCTCTAGCATTGAATGAACGAATTGTTTCTTTTATAGCATTAAAACAACTAGTGTCAAGAACTCTAACTGGAGTAAGAGAAAGCATAGTGTTATAGATTTTTGGACCTTTCCCCTCAAAGTAGAAAGTCATATCGTGAATTAAACAGGCTATTACTCCAATCACTACAACTTGCTTTAGAAGCTCAATCTTTGAAGTTTCAGAGTCTTCTTTACTGTAAACCTTTAAACCAAGAGTTTTAGCCTTCTCAGTTACCTTTTTCCCAACCTCAGAGTCAGTGTATGGAGATGCAATACAATTCACAACTCTGTAACCAAAGCACGCTAATTTATGTGCTGCAGTTGCACCCAGTGCATAACTTCCAATTCTAGGTATAGCTATAAGTGATTTTCCAACAACATTTGCAATAATTCCTGACATAATATTTTCCTCCTAAAGGAATTTAATTTTAAAAAAAGTCGACATAAGTTTGTCGTTTCTTAGTGAATCATGTCAAGATTTTTTGAAAGATTTCGAATAAAATATTTAATTCTACGTATTAGATAGCGCTGTCCGGATGAGGGTGCTAAGTTCTGGCGCTTCAGAGAAATGAGTGAGGGCCTTCTTAATCGCTTGTTGGGCTTGAAGGGAGTTATAGCCAAGGTTCATGAGGGCAGAGAGGGCGTCGTTAACCCTTTGGTCTTCTTCGGAAATTCCTTTTTGAGGAGTGGTTTGTAAAGATGATTTTTTGAGCCTTTTGAGGACTTTATCGCGGAGTTCAACGATAAGGCGTTCGGCGGTCTTTTTTCCGATCCCTGGGATTTTGGATAAGAGGGTCGAATTGGTTGTGGTTATGGCTGACTCTAGTGCAGTAGAGTCAAGATGACCGATGAAGGCAAGGGCTGTTTTGGGGCCGATCCCCGTGACGCCGCTAATTTTTTCAAAGAGGTCCCGTTCTTCGACAGATAAGAACCCAAAGTTTCTATGGGAGTCTTCGCGGATGACAGAAGAAATAAAGAAGGTGATTTTTTTGCCGATGGGGGGCATAGCAGAAAAGGCACTCAGGGGAATATGGAGGAGGTAGCCGAGACCACCGACATCGACGACTGCTTTATGGGGGCTAATTGAAACGAGCATACCTTTAATATATTCAAGCATAGGGGGCAATCTGTTTTATGGAATTAGCGTGACAAATAGCGAGAGCTAAGGCATCGGCGGCATCTTCGGGCGTTGGAAGCTCTGCTAAATTAAGGAGGGTTTGCATCATCCTTTGGACCTGTTCTTTTGTGGCAGAACCATTTCCGACGACTGCAAGTGTTGCTTTTTTTGGGGCGTATTCAAAGGTAGGAATTTTTCGTTTGGTAGCGGCGAGGATGGCAACGCCGCGAGCCATCCCAAGTTTGAGTGCACTTTGGGGATTGCGGCTGACAAATTGAGTTTCAACGGAGACTGCTTCAATGGGATATTGATCAAGGAGATGCTCGATCCCTTCATGGATGAGGGCATACCTCTCGTGTAAAGAAAATTTTGGTGGGGGGCGGATACAACCAAAGTCGAGAGGGGTATAGCTCCGTAGGTCGGTTTCGATAATTCCGTAGCCAGTTATCCGCGTTCCGGGGTCGATTCCTAAAATGATATATATTTTTTGTCCCATATTTTTTCAGTATGGATGGAAAAGGTTTTTCTGTTAATCTTTAAGGTTATGAGAGACCTAAAAAAGCTAAATCCAAAATCGATTATTGTCCGAATGCCTAACTGGTTAGGAGACCTTGTGATGGCAACTCCCATCCTTGTCGATTTAAGGGAAGCTTTCCCCGATGCAGAGATCACTGCGATGTGCCAGGAAAATGTAGCATCTCTTTTAGAAAATGATCCTTCTGTTGATGAACTTTTTAGATTTAAGCTAGGGAAAGGGTTTTTAAGGCGGATAAGTGAACGAAATATTGTCGCAAAACTTAAAAGTGGAAATTATGACTTAGGGATTTTACTTACTAACTCCTTTTCTTCAGCATGGAGGTTTTGGCAGGGAAATGTAAAAAATACACTTGGCTATCGCACTGATGGACGGAGTCTATTAATGAGCCATCCTCTTCCTTTTTCAGAGAAACGGAAAGAGCAACATTTAGTGATCACCTATAAGGAGCTCTTAGCGCCACTAGGTATTCCTGTTTCCGATACAGCGCCACGGCTGATCGTGATGGGAGAAGAGGTAAAAGGAGCTTGGGAGTTTCTCAAGAGGTTTGATATTCGCTCCGATGCGAGGGTGATTGGGATCAATCCTGGAGCAGCATATGGATCAGCAAAGTCTTGGCTTCCTGAGCGATTCCAAGAGGTAGCAAAAAAACTTATCGGTGCAGACCCTAGCTATGTTGTCCTCTTCTTTGGGGATAGTTCTCACAAAGAACTGATTGGAAATATCTGTGCTGGTCTTCCGAAACGGGTGATTAATTTGGCGGGAAAGACAACTCTTCGCGAACTTCTGGCTTTGATTAAAATTTGCGGAGTCTTTTTAACGAATGACAGTGGCCCGATGCACATTTCTGATAGTTTAGATGTTCCCCTTGTAGCCCTTTTTGGATCGACTAGTCCTGTTGCTACAGGACCTTATCGGCAAAGTCAAAATATTGTTCAGAAAAAGGTCCCATGCTCACCTTGTTTTAAGAGAGTTTGTCCGATTGATTTTTCCTGCATGAAAAAGATTGGTGTTGAAGAAGTGACAAAGGCTCTTCTAAAACAACTTGAAGAAGAGAGTGTTCATGTTTAAAAAACTCTTCTGCCCCAATCCTTTTGATAAACTTCTTAAGCAGATGGTTAAAGAGGAAAAAAGTCGGTTCCTCATTGTTTGGAACAGAGGATTGGGCGATATCCCCCTTGGGCTTTACGCTCTTGTCTACCGGATACGGAATTATATTCCCCGTGCTTCAATTACCTTTATTACCCGCAAAGATTTAGCCGATCTATTTACAATGCTAAATGATATCAATGTCGTTGTGGGAGAAACCATTGTTCGTGGGACTCCTGTTGATGTTGATGCCACTTTAAAAGAGCATCAACTGAGCACAAACATGTTCGATGTTGTTCTAGAGAAACCTGATCCTACGCGGTGGCTGAAGTGGCAGATTGGAACGCTCACTCCAAAGCTAAAGTGGAACGATGAGTGGGATTTTCTCGTTGATAAATATGATCTCGACCCCAAAGAAACCTACATTGGGTGTCATGTTCAAACGGAGACAGATGTTTATTATGACTGCGAAAAAAATTGGGATCTTCCGGCGTGGCGCAATCTCTTTAAAAAGATCCATGAAGAAAAAAAAGGAAAAATTCTCCTCTTTGGAATGGAGAGTGGGCCTGCTTTTTTAATGGAAAATGTGATCGACCTTCGGAAAAAAACAAATGTCTTTGAAATGCTTTCTGTGATTAAAAACCGGTGCCGCTATTTAGTTGCTCCAGATTCTGGAGTCCTCTCTGTTGCCTACTATGTCAATGCTCCTTATCCGATCCGGGTTGTCTCATTATGGGCCGATCCACGGCAAGGAGTGTTAAGGCAAAAGGTCGACTCTCCTAATCCTCATTTTGAACATATTCCTCTCCACGGGAAAAATGATAACGTTGCAAATATAACACTTGATACCGTTTATGACGCACTTTTTAAAAGCTGAAGTCGGATGCATAATTCTTGCAGGTGGGCAAGGAACGCGTCTTGGTTTTGATGGACCAAAAGGGTGTGTGGAACTTCCCCTTAAGGAAAAGAAAACCCTCTTTCAAATCCTCCTTGAAAAAGTAGAAGATAAAAAGGCTCCTATTGCAATCATGACCTCCCCCCTCAACCATGATGCAACCGTTGACTACCTTAAAAATTTTGATCTCACTCTTTTTAAACAGGGAATGGAAGGAGACTATCCTGATGGAAATGGGAAAGCTTTTACCTATTTTTGCGATGCTGGAGTTTGGGATAGATGGGATGAGAGGGGAGTAAAATATGTGCAAGTGATTCCGATCGATAACCCATTAGCAACCCCTTTTGATGAAGAACTGATCAGGGAAAATCAGGAGTTTGAGCTTGTGCTAAGAGGTATAAAGCGGCTTGACCCAGAAGAAAAAATGGGGGTGATTTTTCAGGGGAAAAAACTAAAAGTGGAGGAATATACAGAGGCAAAACAGGTTGATGAAAGCCTCCTGGGAAATACAGGGATCTTTTCTTGCACGATGGATTTTGTTAAGCGAGCAAGGACAATTTCTCTACCCCCGCATATTGTAAAAAAAGAGATAGGTGGGAAATGGGTTTCAAAAAAAGAGTATTTTATTTTCGATCTCTTTCCCTATGCAAAAAATTTTAAAGTCCTATCTTCAGATCGGAGTAAATGTTTTGCCCCTCTTAAAAACTGCTCAGGGCTAGATAGTTTGGAAACAGTGGCAAAAGCTCTCATGACGTAAAAGATAAAATAAGCTATAATTGGGACAAAAATATTTAAGGTAAATCATGAAAATTGGTTATTTAGGGGCGGGAGCCTGGGGCTTTTGTCTGGCAAATCTTTTAGCTGAAAAAGGGCACGAAGTAAAACTTTGGACAGGGAATATGCCCCTTGCTGAAGTTCTAAAGAGGGGAGAGAGTCACCCCAAACTTCGTGATCATCAAGCAGAAGAAAATCTCGTTTTAACCACAGACCTTAAAGAAGCGATTACCGATGTCGATTTAATTATTGAATCGGTCACCTCAAAAGGACTTAGACCCGTTCTCAACCTTATTAAAGAATCAGGACTCATCGGCTCTCCAATCATCCTCACATCTAAGGGGATCGAGCAGGGAACGGGGCTTCTCATATCAGAAGTTGCCATCGAAGTGATGGGTGAAGATTACCGCGATCGGGTTGGGTGCATCAGCGGCCCAAGCCTTGCAAACGAGGTGATGCGCAAACTTCCCACATCGGTTGTTGCCTCAGCCTATAATCACGATCTCATGATGCAAATTTGTGAAGCGTTTACCACCTCTTATTTCCGCGTCTATCCCAACGATGACATGCGTGGCGTTTCGTTTGGCGGGGCTATGAAAAATATCGTGGCAATTGCCTGCGCCATCTCCGATGGCCTTGGCTATGGCGAAAACACCAAAGCAGCTCTCATGACCCGCGGTCTCCACGAGATCCGCAAACTAGGGGATGCGATCGGTTGCTCTTCCGACACACTCAATGGTCTCTCAGGACTGGGTGATCTTTGCGCTACCTGCCTATCCACCCTTAGCCGAAACTATATCTTCGGAAAGCTCCTTGCAGAAGGGCTTACTCCTGATGAGGCCCGCGAAAAAATCGGCATGGTGGTTGAAGGAGCCTACACTTGCGTTTCAGCACTTGAGCTCAGCAAAAAAACAGGTGTCGACATGCCCATTACCGAAGCGGTTCATGCAATCATCTATGAAGGGATCAATCCTAAAGAAGCTGTCGGAGCCCTTCTTACAAGAGCCGTTAAACAAGAACATCTATAATATTCACTCTACATGGAGTCTTAAATTGTCTTGCTATCCATTTGTTTTGTGAGTGAAAAAACTTAGCTTCAATTTTTTTAATAAGAGTTTCTATGAAATTGTCCTCTTCCTGAAAATCTGGGCAGAAGGATACGTCTTGAAAAGACCAAGCTTCCTCATAGAATTGTATTAATGGAATCCATTTACACCTCAAAAAAACAGTGTTAAAATTTTATAGTAAAAAGCACGCCTCCCCGCAAGGGGAGGTATGTAGTCTTCCCCTAATACACTGCATTCTAAGGATTTTAGCTCTGGAATCGGGTTGGCGGCACTGGTAGCTTCGCGGGGGGGTAGCTAGTTAAACCCTAAATAATGCGGCA
>CBEWFH010000014.1:0-13631 GCA_965555895.1 uncultured Simkaniaceae bacterium | reverse complement strand
GATACTCCAAGCGGCTCCAAAGAAAATAAATGTAAGAAGTGTTGCAAGTAAGAAGTATAGAACAAAGAAAATCTCGAAGCGATACTTCTTTCCGAAATTCTCAAGTTCTTGAACGCTAACGCCATCTTTTAATTTTTTGTCCATTTTTTCACTCTTTTTATAAACCTATAGAGAGGCCTAGTCAACATTCACATGCCCCTATTTAGTTAGTTTAAAACAAAAATTGTTTTTTGCAATCCAGATGTTTTCTCTTTTCTTTGAAATATTTCATTAAATTGAATAAAATAAACGCGATACTGATCTGAATTTTTTTTTATAAGAGTCAAAATTGATCATAAAGCAAAAGTCACTAAACCATATCCTCAAAAGCATTAAGCTTTTAAATGGAGTTTTTGCTGCAGGGCTCTTTATTATCATCGCAGTATTTTTCTTTCATTTTCCCAAAGCTGATGAGGCTCAAACCTTAAACTTGAGCTCCTTAAATATAAAAGGGGGTCCTTCGGTGTCCCGTTTTGATAATGATCAAATAGGAAAAGGGGTACTTGCTCTCCACTCAGAAATTCAGAGTTTCCCCTTTCCAGATCTTAGTGGAGAGGTCTTGTTTTTGGCTAAAAACACCCGTCCAGACGCCTCTTTTTATGAAATTAAGTTGCAAATAGGCCTTAAAGGGAGCAAGAACTCTCTTACGTTGACTCCTGGACAAACGCTTTATCTTGCTTATGATCAGCAGTATTTAAATTTTTCAAATGAGGTCACCCCTCTTTGGATTAAACCTAAGCTTGATGAAAAAGGAGAGGTTTGGCTCGAGATGGGAATTGAACTCTTCGGAGAAGGAGGAGAAAAGCTCCTAGACGAAATGCGGGAGTTTAAGGTGGCTCAGAAATGGAGCACGAAAGAGTTTGACGAGGTCCTTGATCCTCACCTCAAATTAGGGGCTGAAATCCTTAAAGGAGGAAAATGGTGGGGTCCTGATAAACTCTATGAGTCCTATGGAGGAGAAGAGTATCTGAAATATAAAGGATGTGAGCGTCTCGAAATAGAAATGGAAAAGGGGAGAGAGATCCTATTCATCAAAGAGGGGAATACTTATGTTTGGAAGGAGGGAAAGTGGACCCACTCTACAGAAACTAAGGGGTATCCGATGGCAAAGGTTCTTGCTGTTTCTCCCTATAAAATTGAATGGCAGCTTTGGGATAAAGGAGGGATGGAATCAGTCCTATTAACCTATAATAGAGAGCGTCCTTCAGGAATTTCTCTCCGAGTTGAAGATGTTTTTTCTCGAATGAGAAGGAGGACCTCATCACGGGTATCATGTCGGATTGATAATCGTGCAACGATTTTGAAAGAGGGAGATTGGCTTGTCCACACCCCGACAGGATGGCATACGATTAAAAACTATTATGAGGTTGAAGAGGTTTTAAGCTTAGGCGTACTGGGAGAACTTTTTATTTTTGATGGTCTTGAAAAGGTAGATGGGAAAGAAGTTTTTTGTGGAACACTCTTTAATACAATGCGGACACAAGAGCAACATGTAAGGCTCCCAATGACACAAAATAAGAGTGGAGAACATTCTCCTCCCACAAAAAGTACCTTTTCGTCTAAAATCGGCCCGCTAGCTCCGGAAGAAACTTCAACAGCCAAGGGTCAGCCTAAGCATAGCCATAAAACGATAGAGGAATTTGATATATTTGGTGAAGATTAAAACATCCTTCCTATTTATCCTTTTTATAGCTGCTTTACATGGTCAAACCATTGAAGAAAAGCGTGATACCCTCCTCCTTCAAAAAGAGGAAAAGGAGCTCCGTAGCTATTTAAATGAGGTCAACTCTCAACTCAGACAACTTCGCCTTTCGATGGAAGAAAAATATGAGCTCGTTAATGAGTATCACAAAGAGGGGGCAAATGAAGAAGATTATGCCCAGCTCTTAATAGAGGTGAATCATATTCGGACAGAGATTGCTGATCTAGAAAAAGAATGGCGTGATTTAGCTGTCAACGAATCAAAGCAAGATGATGAAGGGTATGCTCTTTGGGATCAAGAAGATACCAGCCTTTCCCAACTTATTATGGAATATGGATCTCATGACTACCTCTATATTGTCCCTCCCGAAGTTCTTTCGATGAAACTTCATATGCATTCTGGGATCCCCATTCCAAGAGAATCTTGGAGTGATTTACTGGAAATTATCCTTTCCCATAATGGGATAGGGGTGAAACAACTCAATTCTTACACTAGGCAGATTTACATATTGAAACAAGACCTTATCGCTGTCGATCAAATTCTTAATAACCCAGCCGATTTAATGCGAATCCCCCCCAAAACACGTGTCGCCTATGTTTTTTCACCGCCCCCAGAACGGATTAAAGGAGTTTCCCAATTTTTTGAACGGTTCCGTGATCCCAAAATGACCTTTGTTTATCAAGTGGGATACAAAATTGCGATTATCTCTTCTAAAGAAGAGATAGAGAAGCTTTTAGCTCTTTATGAAGCAGTTTGGGAAAAGGAAAATGAAAAGTTAACCCGAGTTCTTTCATTGACACGCCTTAAATCAAATGAAATGGAAAAGATTTTATCCGCTTATTTTGGAGACTTAACAAAGAAGCCTCGTATTGGACTCACCAAAGGGGAAGGTGATGATCTCATTATTCTCCCTCTGCAAAATGAGGGAGCTCTTGTTTTGATTGGTCCCAAAGATATAGTGGAAAGGGCTGAATGTTTGGTAAAAGAGACTGAAGGGCAAATCGAAGATCCGATGGCGATGACTGTTTATTGGTATAATTGTCGTCATAGCGATCCAATCGATATTGCTGAAGTTCTCGAAAAAATTTATGCCTCACTGATCTATTCTGGCGTTCAAGGACAAGAACCCGCTCCTGATTATTCTCCGCTACCTCCCACCCGTTCTTTAGAGCCCCCACCCGAACAACAGTTATCGCCCTCAACCTATGGTCCGCCTCCCTATTCAACCGTTGTTCATCCTCCAACTGCTGTTGCAGCAACAATTGAAGCGCAAAAGCAAAAATCCTATACCACCAACTTTATCCCTTATCCTAAAACGGGAGCTATTATGATGGTGGTAAGGCGCGATACTCTTGATAAAATCAAAGAGCTTATTCGCAAGCTTGATGTGCCAAAGAAGATGGTTCAAATTGAAGTCCTCCTTTTTGAAAAGCGGATAAAAAATCAAAATAACTTTGGATTGAATCTTTTAAGGCTTGGATCTTCTGCGACAAATTCTCACGAGACAGGATTTAGTTATGACACAGCATCAACTAACACTAGGCGTGGAATTATAGACTTTTTTCTTTTCAGAAAGAAACCGAATGATTTTTGGCCAGCATTTGATATCGCTTATAACTTCTTAATGTCACAAGAAGATGTTCGGATCAATGCAGCCCCGTCAGTAACTACTTTGAATCAAACTCCAGCACAAATATCTCTTGTTGAAGAAATCTCAATTGATAATGGAGCTGCAGCAATCGATACTAACAAAGGAACATCCTTCCAAAAGTCCTTTTCGAGAGCTCAATATGGAACAACCATTGTGATTACTCCAACGATTCACGATCCCGAACATCCTGAGGATGACAAACACTTTGTCACCCTTGAAACTAATATCACTTTCGATACGATCAAAAAAAACACCCAAAATGCTCGCCCTTCAGTGAGTCGGCGCCATGTTGAAAACCAAGTCCGTGTTGTCGATGGGGAAACAGTTATTTTAGGGGGATTAAGAGAAAAAACATCAGAAGATACAAGTAGCAAACTCCCATTTTTAGGTGAACTTCCAGTAATTGGAAAGTTTTTTGGTGATTCAAGGATGACAGATGAAAAAACAGAGATGTTTTTCTTTATCACCCCCCACATTATTTTTGATGCAAGAGGAGAGCTCGATAAGTTAAGACATGAGCAGCTCATGAAACGCCCTGGAGATCTTCCAGAATTTCTTGAAAGAATTCAAGAAGCGAAAAAGCGGGAAAAAAAACGCCTTTTCGATAATAGTTTCAAACTCCTTTTTGGAAATGTTGATGGCTGATCAAGGTGATGATTATCTTTTTGCTGAGCGTTTTGGACTTGAATCGATTTATGATTTAAGTGCATTTCCTTTTGTTCAAGATAAAGTTCACAGACTCCCCTATAATTTTGTGAAAGAAAAACTCGCCCTCCCTATCGATGAAAAAGATGGAAAATTGATTGTAGCTATTTCTCATCCCTATGACTTAGAAGTCTTAGAAGAAATTCGGTGCATTACAGAATGCGATATCAAAGAGATTTTTTGTCCCCAACCCCAGCTCGAAGAGGCAATTGAAAAGTGTTATCACCAAGGAAATAAAGAAACCTCTCAGTTTATTGAAGGTTTAAAAAAAGAAGGGGGAAAAACCTTTTTGCAGCAAAGAGAAGATGAATATGATCTTCTCGATAAACATGATGATTCCCCTGTAGTTCGCCTTTTAAATATGATCATTATTGAAGCGATTCAACAAGGGGCTTCAGACATACACTTTGAACCTTTAGAAGGGGAGATGGCAATCCGTTACCGAATTGATGGAGTCCTCCAATTCCGCCACTCTCCACCCCCTGAACTTTCAAAACAACTCCTAACACGAGTGAAGGTTATGGCAAAGATGGATATTGCTGAGCATCGCCTTCCTCAAGATGGTCGAATTAAACTGTCTATGGGAGGAAGGCAAATTGACTTTAGGGCAAGCACCGTTCCTATTGTTTACGGTGAGAGAATTGTTCTTAGAATTCTTGATAAAAGTAATATTGTTTTAGGGCTGGAAAAAATTGGAATGAATGATGCAATCCTCAAAGGGTTTCAAAAATATATCCATCAAAACCAAGGGATCGTCTTAGTCACAGGACCGACAGGTAGTGGGAAAACGACAACCCTTTATAGTGCTATCAATGTGATCCACTCTCAAGAAGTCAATGTGATGACAATCGAGGATCCTGTTGAGTATAAACTTCCAGGCATTGCCCAAATCGGAGTTAATCCGAAGATCGACCTTACCTTTGCAAAAGGGCTCCGTCATATCCTCCGCCAGGATCCCGATATAATAATGATTGGAGAGATTAGAGATAAAGAAACTGCTGAAATTGCAATTCAATCTTCTTTGACCGGTCACCTAGTATTATCAACACTTCATACAAACGATGCACCCTCCGCCTTGACTAGACTTGTTGATATGGGGATCGAGCCCTACCTACTTTCCTCTTCTGTTTTAGCGATCTTAGCCCAAAGGCTTGTTAGAAAAATCTGTGAGGAGTGCAAAGAAAGTTACGAACCATCGCAGCAAGAACTTGATGATCTACAGCTCAAGGGAGGACAACTCTATCGAGGGAAAGGATGTGCAACCTGCTTTGGATCAGGGTATCGTGGAAGGGTGGGAATTTATGAACTCATGCCTGTTTCAACAGAGATCAAAAAGCAACTCCTTAGAAGTGCCGATTCTGGCGCACTTCAACAAACAGCTGCAAAGCAAGGAATGGCAACTTTAAGAAGTGAAGGTGGACTCCTAGCAAAAGAGGGGATTACAACCACAGCTGAGGTTATACGAGTAACAAAACAAATCGAACTATATAAGTAGTACTATGGCCCTATATCAATATACAGCACTTTCAAAAGATGGTCGCCACAAAATAGGGATGATTAACGCCGAGTCTATTGAAATGGCAAAAGAGCGGCTAAGAAAAGAGCAAATCCTTGTGACAAAGCTTTTTTCTTATACTAAAAAAGGAGAAGAGCTCACCATTCCCTCTGGACTCCTTGTTGGCTTTACAAGAGATCTTCATGTCCTTCTCCGCGCCGGACTTCCCCTTTATGATAGCCTTTTAACACTCGAAGAAAAATATCGCCGGACTAAACTCCACCCCATTTTTTTAGACCTTTGTGATCAAGTTAAAGAGGGGCGCCATTTTTCAGATGCTCTTCGCGATTACCCCAAAGTTTTTGACCAGGTCTATCTTTCGATGATTAAAGCAGGGGAAGAATCTGGTTCACTAGAGCAAAGCTTCACGCAGCTGGAAAAATTGATTGGAAGGGAGCAAGCTCTTCGAAAAAAGCTAACTTCAGCTTTAATTTATCCTACTTTTTTAGGAGCTTTTTGCCTTACAGTCATTTCGGCTCTCCTTTTTTTTCTTATTCCATCGATGAGTGAACTTTTTGAAGATAGGGCCCTTCATCCGATGACAAAAATGGTTCTTTCCCTTAGCCATTTTTTAAATGAACACACCATTTCTATTTTTTCTCTTCTTCTATCGACCCTAATTGCCCTTATCCTTTTCTTCCGCCACCCCAAAGGGAATGAGAAATTTAAACAAGCCCTTCTTCACATACCCATTGTCAAACGTCTTTTTATTGAAACGATTATGGCACGATTTTGCCGCGTCTTTTCTATCCTTTTTAAGGGAGGTGTTACAATGATGGATTGCTTAGGGCTCTCAAAGAAAGTTATGAAGCACCCTACCTTTGAAGCTATTGTTTCAAAAGCAGAGATTAAAGTTCTTGAAGGGGGACATATTTCAGAAGAATTTAAAAAATCCCCTTTTATTCCTATCCTTGTCATTCGGATGCTTGCAATTGCTGAAGAATCAGGGCAGATCGCTGAAATGATGAACCACCTTTCAGATATTTATGAAGAAGATGTTGAAAGGAGTTTAACTAGGCTAACCTCTCTTCTACAACCGATCATGCTCCTTTTTCTCGGTGTGGTGGTTGCGATTATTCTCCTTGCAGTACTTCTCCCTCTAACCGATGTAAGTTCAATCCTCAACTAAGGAAACAAAAAATGAAACAAAAATATGCAATGACTCTACTTGAAATCATGATTGTGATTTTTATCATTGGAATTATTGGAAGCGTTGTTGGTTACAACATGCGCGGAAGCCTTGACCAAGGAAAAGCTTTTAAAACAAAGCAAGGGGCCAGAAAGATCTATGAAATTGTTCAACTTGAAGAAGCCCGAGGAAAAACTTTAAGCGATGATGGAAACCTCTCTGACACTATTTCCAAAATTCTTATTAGTTCCGGACTCGTTAAGAACACCAAGGATCTTATGAAAGATGGGTGGGGAAATAAATATAAATTTAAAATAGAAGAAGGTGACCTCCGTTTTTCTTCTGAAAAATACGAAGCCTTCTGCGAGAAAAAAGGAGTGGAAAAGGAATATCCTTGGGAAGAAGACAAAGACCATTCACCCTCATAGAACTCTTCATTTCGATAGGTTTGATTGCCCTCATTGGAAGCGTGATCTTATTTCGCGCAAAACCGATGCTCGATCACTACCGTTTCAATCATAGCTTGGCTCATTTAAAGAGAGAGCTTGCCCTTTCAAGGAGACTTGCAATGGCAGCAACGACCGATATTGAATTTCATATTGAGCAAAAGGGAGAGAAAATCACCTGCATACGAAAAACTGACGAACCTCTCAATCTAGGAGTGACACTCAATACTTCCATTAATATTCCTTATATCCGAATGGAGGAGAAGGAAAAGATTGTTATTTTATTTACCTCTACAGGATGGGTTCAAAAAGATTACGTAATAAAATTTTCTTTAGGAAATCAAATAAAAACTATTGACGCTAGTAAGCCCTTAGATTAGTTTGGAAAGAAATCAAAACCAGGAGAAATTATGGGTTCTTCAATAACGCTGGCAAGTGTTTTTGGTCCTCTTTTAGTGATTACTAGTCTTTGGACACTCCTCTATAAGGAAAATCTGAAAAAAGTCCTCGATTCCCTTAAAAAAACTCCCGCCCTTCTCTATTTTGTAAGTGTGGTAAACGTCTTAATCGGCCTCGTTATTATTACAAGCTTTAACTATTGGTATTGGAATGTTGAAGTTCTTGTCACCATCTTGGGTTGGTTTTTCTTAGTTCGAGGACTACTCGTTCTATTCTTCCCTCAGACACTTGATAAGATGATAAAGACCCACACAAATGGTGACATCTTTTGCTCTCTTGTAGGAATTGCATGGGGATTATCCCTTAGCTGGCTTGCCTATGGACAATAAAGAATTTTATTGTTGAATTTTTAAAGCCTCAATCCTTTTTAACATTGAGGCTTTTTTTTTAATAAATGATATAACCCCAAAGTGCTACCTATTTTCCCTTTAGCGCTGCATAAATAGCCAATCTTTTCTTTTACTTTTGTAGGAGAAAATATGGAAACAGAAGCGCTTTTTATTGCTTAGCTGAGTGTGTTGTTAAAGCGACCCGTATTCCCAACGCTTGAGGAGCTGCCTATGGAGTTTTTAATTACACCAGGCTCTACTGCGCTTCGCACCTTCGCCAAGGTGGACCACTTTGGCTCGGCCACTCATCTTGTATTTGTATCAATTCTACAAACCTACGTGCGCGAATAGGTGGCACTTTGGGGTATAACACTTTGGGGTTGAAGAATGAGCCAAATCGTAGTATGATGAAAAAAAAAATATTTTATGGTGATGATCATGTTTAAACGTATGCTTTTTGTATTGGCACTTTTGCCCGCTCTTATCTTCGCTGAAGAAAATAGTGAAAATCAAATTACCCCTGTAGCTACAGAACTGCGAGCAAAAATGCCGGAATGGCGACCTAAAATTGTGCAACAATTTCCCAACGGAACCCCTCAGCTCGTCCTTTTTTATGCAGAGAATGATAATGAGATAGAAGAGGCTGTAAAGCGAATCCAGTTTTTTGAAAATGGGCGTCCTCTTGAGGAAACAGATTTAATTAAAGTTGATGAAAAATCTCCAGGTTACGAGGCTTGGAAAGATACAGCCGTTCCTCATGGAGTGAGTGTTCGATTTAGAGAATCTGGAGAAGTTGAAAGAGTTGGCTATTTTGATCATGGACTGCTCCATGGCCCTATAAAAGTTTTTCATCCTAAAGGACAGCTCAATCATGTCACAACCTTTAATCAAGGAAAACCTGATGGGAAAATCTATTCTTATCATGAAAATGGGCAAATATCTGCTGAAGGTCAATATGAAAATGGCAACTTAGTAGGTGATTATACCCGGTATTATGCCACTGGTATGCGGGAAGTCCTTATCCCTTATATAGCAGGAGAAATCCATGGGAAGATGATGGAGTGGTATGAGAATGGTAATGAAAAAGCCGAGTATCGTTATGCACAAGGAAAGCTCCAGTCAAAGGACAATCATCCAGGGGTTATTCGTTACGATGAGAACCATACCATTATTGAGGTTCAAGATTACCAACAAGGAACTTTACATGGAGACCACATTCAATACCATCCAAATGAACGCCAAAATTATCACGTTCGCTATGTGAGTGGGAAAAAAGATGGGATGGAACAGTGGTTTAATTCCAATGGAAAGATTGCTGGAGAGGGAGAGTATGTTCAAGGAAAGATGATTGGGAAACATTGGAAAAAACATGAAAATGGAACCATGGCCTTCCTTGCAACTTATGATAAAAAAGGAATTCTAAAAGAACCCATTAGAGAATTTAATGAGAACGGGCAAAAAATTGCAGAGTATTCCAGAAACGAAGATGACAAATTTGAAGGAAAATTTCAATCGTGGTTTTCTGATGGAAATCTTCAGAATGAGGGTTACTACGTAAATGGAGAACTTGAGGGAGAGCATAAGCAATATTTTCAATCAGGGACGCTCAAACTTCTAGCACACTATAAGGATCAACTAAAAGATGGCCTTTTCCAAGAGTGGTATGAAGATGGAAAACTAGCTTTCGAAGGGACCTTTAAAGAAGGAAATCGTGAGGGAGAATTTACCGATTGGTTTGCAAGTGGACAAATGAAAACGAAAAGAGTCTTTAAAAACTCTCTTTTTCATGGTCAACAAGGAGATTGGTTTGAAGATAGCTCTCTTAATGTTGAAGCACGTTATGATATGGGAAAAAAAGATGGAACCTTTAGATCATGGAATCAAGAAGGACAACTCATTTTTGAGGGAGCTTTTGATCAAGATCGACCCATCGGGACACATGTAGCATATTATGATACTGGACAAAGATTTGAAGTAGTCCATTTCCTTGATGGAAAGAGAGAAGGAAAACATGAACAGTACTACATTAATGGACAAGTTAAGCTGACTGAAACTTTTAAAAATGACTTAGCTGAGGGAGAAGCTCTTGGCTATTTCGAAGATGGAAGAGAAGCCTTTATTCGGAGCGCCAAAGGGGGAAGCCCAGTTGGTCTGCAGAAGGAATTTTATCATCCGGTAGGAGATGAGAAAGGGGTCATTGCAAACCTCTATTTTCACAATGAAAATGGTGAGCTCCATGGCGAACAGAAGTCCTTTTATCCCTCCGGTACCATTAAAACACTCATTAGCTATGAAAATGGTGAGCTCCATGGTTTAAAAGGTCTTTGGGATGAAGAAGGAAACCTCCTTGAGGAATCAAAATTTTTGAAAGGAAAGCTGGAAGGGCGCCATTTTGAAAAAGATCAAGAGGGACGTGAAATTGTTTATCATTATAAGAATAATAAACGTGAAGGACCTCATTATATCTATTATCCCTTGGATGTGACCGATGGAGAAAAGCTTAAAGCTATCGAAGGAACATATAAAAGCAATAAGATTCATGGAGAAGTTATTGAGTATGATCCTAGGGGTGGAAAGATTAGTATTACCACTTATCAGGATGGTAAAAAAGATGGTGATGCCGAACTCTTTCACCGCAATGGGAAGATAGCCATCCGCCTTACCTTTAAAAATAATTTAAGAGAGGGGACCTCCTACCAATATTACCCTTCGGGTCAGCTTTACAAAGAAGTTGATTTTAAGAAGGATCAAAAAGAAGGGAAGGAAAAGACCTTCTTTGATGATGGACGCCTGAACAGCATTTATCCCTATAAAAATGGAAAGCTAGAAGGGAAAGCTGAGCATTGGAATGAATCAGGGATCTTAATCTTTGAAGCAGAATATAAAGATGGAAACCAACATGGCAAGTTCGTGAAGTATTATGATACTGGCATGCCACGTCTCGAGCAATACTTTGTTGAAGGAAAACTTGATG
Source organism: uncultured Simkaniaceae bacterium (assembly GCA_965555895.1). Taxonomy (GTDB): domain Bacteria; phylum Chlamydiota; class Chlamydiia; order Chlamydiales; family Simkaniaceae; genus Neptunichlamydia. Next base: position 2,642 of record CBEWFH010000014.1, on the reverse strand, counting down.
GAGTTAAGAAAAGCTTCGATCAAGATGGGAAAGTAAGTGAATCCCGCTTTCAAAATGGGGTTAAAGTTTCCCAGTAAACTGATATAGGGAGGTGCTTCCCACCTTCCTTTTCTTTTGAAATTCGATATTTTTTAATGAAGGAATCTCTAAATCTGTTTGGGAACTCTCTTCAATGAAAAGAAGCTCTCCGATGTGGAGAAGGTGGAGCTCGTCTATAAGAATAAGAGTTTTCAATTGGAGCCCCTTCTCATAAGGGGGGTCAATATAGATAAGATCAAATGTTTTCCCCTTTAGTTTCTTTAATAACGTCAAGACATCTCCGGCAAGGAGAGTTGCTAGAGGAGATAAATCATGCTCAGTAAGATTTTCTCTGAGCGCATTCAGGGCGGTACGGTCTTTTTCTATAAAGACAGCTTCTTTTGCACCACGACTAATCGCTTCAATACCCATCGCTCCTGATCCTGCATAGAGATCGAGAAAAGTAGAGTTTTCTATATAGGCTTGAGCAATATTAAAAACCAATTGCCTAAGCTTTTCAGAAGTAGGGCGAGTAGTCTTTCCCTTTGGAGTATTAATGGTTTGATTTTTTAGAAAGCCGCCGGTGATTCTCATCGCGTAGCAGTAGAAATTCTGAGTGGCTCTAGGATTCTCTGAGCTTCCGATAAATAGAAAGAGTCTTCGTCATTTAGGAAATAGTCATAGCAGACATAAGCCTTTTGTAGGGCAATTCCTTTCGTAATGTTCTGCGATGCTTTTTGAGCGTGCATAAACGAAATTGTTTGTTTGATATTGATCCATTGATCTCCACATCTACCTTGGAGCATAAGATCAAAATCCTTCAATTTATCGATAGAACCATAGACAACATAAGGACGATCTGAATAAATAGAGGGGAGAGATTTTTCATTGGGATAAAATTCAATACCTGTCTCTTGATTGACACTTGTCACGTTTACATGGACATCTTTTGCTACAAAACATTCAATGTGTTTGACAAGGACAGCTAGTTGACGGGAAAAGGCAGCATTCGTTTTCGAATACATTAATTCTCCATTATTAAAAGTACTAAGGAGGTCTAGCATAGAAAGGTTGTTGTTTTGACTGGCAGTTGCTGTAAAGACTGAGAATTTTCCCTTACTTGCTCTCGTGAGTTCTATAAAGTCATTTTTATGTCCTTTAATGGTGCTGAACGAGTGGCCATCAGTAATCAGGACAACGATATTTTCTTTATCAGGTGCAAAATAATTCGATACATCCGAGAGTAGATTAAAGGCATCATAATTGATAAAGAATCCCCTATAGCTCCTATCCATTAAAAACCGTTTTGCTTTTGCAGCAGATTCCTTGCTCCAAGGAGTTGCTGTTTTGCTAAAAGGGATCAATTCAGAATCAGCTACGACGATATTAAAGGAGTCTCCATCCGCTAGATAGGAAAGGGCGCGCCCTACACCTTCTTTAAAGGTCCCAAAACGGTGTTTTTGAATACTACTAGACCCATCTATCACAAAAATAAAATGCTGGCTTGGAGAGGCGAATTTTAGCTTCTCATTAGGTTTCATTTTTACTGCAAAAAGATAACCCTTTCCATCATCCCGAAGTGAGTAATGAACATCGGTATCAAATTCATTGTGATAAGTGACAGTATCTAAATGAGAGGGAGGGGGAATCTCAGTAAAAAAAGCCCGTGTAAAGCGGTTTGACTGATTGAATGTTCGGGTCTCAGATTCTGATGGCCCTGTGACTAATTTAGAATTTGCGAGAGCAATGAGTCCTGAAGAGAGGCGGTTTTCCTCATCATAATCCTCGATGATCTCTTTGGATTGAGAACGGATCATGGTGGTTTCTGGGTCAACAAGTTTTGCTTGAGCAAACGCAAGGTCTGTTGTAACTCTAGCAGGCGCTGGATGGGGCTCAATAATCACACGAGTATTGGGGAATTTTGCAGCTCGTGTAGTAAGTCCGATCACTTTTTCAGCTTCTGGTAGATCTTCAAAAGCACTTTTTGGTGTCATCAGATATTTATCAGGGAAAACCCTTTTTTCCGCAAGATATGGCAATTCAAAATCATTAGGGGAAACCCCAGAAGGGGTTGTTTTCTTTTTCACATACTCAAGACGCTCTTCCTTAATAGAAGGAGAGGTTGCCATAATCTCAAGATTAGGGACATCAGGAGGGTAAAAAGCGGGTCGTAGTGGTTGTTGAAGAGGATGGTTCCCTTTTTCTAGAGAGCTTACTTCACTTGTTGGGTAAGAGGGAGGTTGAAGGATATTTTTTGTATTAGGAAAAGTGGTTTTTCTTCCCACTAAAGCAAGCATTGATTCTATTCCTGGGATATCTTCGACTAGTTTCTTTGGAGATTTCCCATCAAGCTTTGGAGTAATTTCTTTCCTTTTGACATAGGGAAGAGATAGTTCATTGGGGTTAAACTCGCCCATCTCCATGTGCGGATGTTTCTCATAATTGATCTCCTCGTTCTGAATGGCAAGAGGAATGCTTTGATCGGTTTCTAGAGGAAAGGGATGGCTTGCAGATTTTGGAAGAGTTAACTCTGGAAGAGATTTTGAAAAGGATCCTTTTTCTTTTTGCGCTGAGGGTTGGTAGTTTTTAGCAACCACGAAATCTTCTATAAATTCTTTCCCATC
>CBEWFH010000013.1:0-14296 GCA_965555895.1 uncultured Simkaniaceae bacterium | reverse complement strand
CATGAGAATAGTCTATGTTAGGAGTGTCTACAAAAACGGGGGAAGATCAAAAAGCTCAAGAGGCGAAAAACTGCCGGGATTTGACAGCTGTGTTCGGTGCTACCGATTCATCGGCGATAAAATATTTGGAGATGCCGTTTAATCCATGGTGAGATAGGTGTGATGGGTGTGATCAACTAAGAATCACACCCTTTCTCACCCTTCTCACCTATAAAAATATACAAGGAGAAAAAATGACAAAAAAACTCTCTCATCAAAAAGAGCAAAGTTTGCTCGATTTATTCCTTTCATCGCGCGTAGAAGCAAAGTTTGCCGAGGATGAAAAAGGAAACCCCATCATCTCTTCTATTTCAATAGGAGGCATCGAAATGTCCCCTGATGGTATGGAAGATGATGAAACTCTAAACACGTTTTTTGATTCCATTGCAGCCTTAGGAGGGGGGCTTGACCCTGAAACAACGATCAACTTTATCACAAAAACAGCAAGTGCCCTCCCATCGGGATTCAATCAAACAACGTTTAATAGATCGATTGCCCTCCTTCAAAAAATGAAGCCTCAGGATCCTGTTGAAGCCAGGCTCTTACCAAATACCGCAGTAAGGGAACCCAGCAAATCACTATTGTCCACATGCAGGACAACGCCAAAGCCGTCATGATGGGGGGTGGGCATGAGAAAAAATAGGAATTGACCCCATGGATAGAATGAAACAATGCCAAGCCAAAAGTAAACAAAGTGGCGAGCGTTGCAGGCGATATACCACAAAAGGAATGAAGGTCTATCGGATGCATGGAGGTGTTCTTGGTGATAAAACATCTCAAAAGGCGCGTCGTAAAGCTGCCTTGCGTCATGGATTATATACGCAAAAGGTTGTTCAAGAAAATAGGCAAATACTTCAAATAATCAAATTGTGCAAGCAGTTCTTATCGACTTTATCATAGAGTTTGAAAAAGTTGAGTAAGTTTGTTCTTTGTTTACAAACCCTTATACATTCCAGCTCTTGCCTAAAAAATACCTGGAAAATAAATCTTTACTTTTTATCAACAAAAATTTTATCTTTCGTCTTTTACCACCGCCGATTCAATTCTGAAGTGCGAACCATTAAGGAGGAAGATTATGAAGAAATATCCTCAAAGTGTATACGGGCGAACTCTTCGTTTGTTTTATGTTTTTTTTGCTGTACTTTGGAGTGTTAATGTTTGGGGTCACTCAATTCAAGAATCCTATGAAAAAGCTGAGTCTTCTCAGGAAAAAATTTATGTCACTCCAGAGCAAATTGAGGTGACGGAAGATGGGGTTTTGTTTTATGATGGATTGAGAGAATTCCCCATTCTAGGTAAAAACACTTTCATATGATGAAAAGGGGCTTTTCTTAAGGCCCATAGTACCTCAAAGAGGTCCTTGTGGAATACACAATTTATGGTGCCCACACTGCAAAGGATGTGGCGTTCTTTATTGTCCTATGAAGTGTGAATGTCCTTTTGGTGGTGGTGGATAATGGATCATATGAGAATGATTCACCTCTAGGAAAAGAGTCTAATCCTAGGGCTCTAAAAAATTTATCTAGCCTCCCAATTAGGATTATGGGACCATGTTGTAGGATTGTCTATGTCTAGTTTTTTGGTGCAGATCCTGAATGAAGGATGTTATACCGCCTAGTGCAATGCATTTGAGTTTGGAGTGAGATAAAAGAGTGAAAAAAAATCTGTCTCTGTGCTTTTTATTCCTCATTTTTTTGAGCAATCGTCTCAATTCTAGTGAACTTATTAGAGAAAGAAGTGCCCAGTTTTTAACTCAAGATGTCTTGATTCCCTTTTTTAGAAATTTAATGGAAAATACTCCTGCGGGATATGTAATTTTTGGAGAAAAACCGATTTATTTGGGTAGTTTTTGCCAACCTGAGCACTTAATGCCAGGGTCAAATAAACATAGAGAGGCTATTTTTACCTTTTTATCCTTGAAAGCTCTTCCTCGAAGAATAAGCACATCAAACTATATTTTGATGTGCCAAGGCTTGCAAGATTCCTCTTGCGAGAGTAACGAGTTTATGCTTATTAACCGAAAAGCTTTTTTAAGAGTTGTTAAAGACAATCTTCTGCTTTTTAAACATAAGTTTGGATATTCTGTTACTCCAGAGGTCTTATTGGAAAGACTGATCGATCCTAAGCTGGGTTTTTCAAAATTATTTGGAGAAGAGATTGCTCTTCAGGGGATTGTTCTTGGTTATGGAACAAATAATTCGATTACTTATGAAAGAGCATCTTCTTTGAGCGAAATTTCACGTAACCCTCTTTCTCCTCCGAATAGGCTGCTTGCTCCTCCTAGGACGGAAGAGGAGATGATGAGTAGATTTGAAAGTAGCGCAAAGAAGAAAGGTGTTTGGAAGGAGTTGAAAGATATTTCTTATTACCGCCCTAAAGGTTCTAATGATAGGCTTAAAATTCCCTTTAGTTTTCATCAAAACTCAAAAGAAACAAAAACGCTTATTAAAAAATACAAGCAAGCAGAGGCTCGAGTCAGCCACACTCTTAAAGACAAAGACTTTCCAAGAAATATTTTTAAAAGGCTACAGATTCATCATCAGATAAAAAATTCCTTAATAGAAGTTCTTCCTTTAAAAGAAGAAATAATTTCTCGGGCTTTGGCTCGATCGATAAAGGACACGTTTTCAGGAGAAATCTCTTCTGAGTTTATCGAGGGAATGAAAGCAGCTGACAGTCAAAGTATAGACATATTGGAACAGATTCAAGAATTAATTTTTTTTGAAGTTCTTAGAAAGCAACGTGTTTTACGTAACAGTTTGAGAAGCAATGAAAATAAGTCTCGAGAATTCCTCCAGCAAATCGCGAGCTATCCAGATGCTTGCTGTCTTATTCCTAATAAATTGTACTATCGCACATTGGGACAAGGAAACCCAGAAAAATTTATTATCTCAAAACATAAAATTGTTGAAGCTAATTACATTATAAAAGATATCGATGGTCATATTATCGATGGAGTTTATGCGGGGCAGCTTCCTATAAAGTTCGATCTTGAGAATTTGATTTCAGGCCTTGCTCATGGCATGATTGGGATGAATGAAGGTGAAATAAGAGAAGTTTATATTCATCCTGATTTTGCTTATGGGATGTATTCAGAATTTGGAAATGGGAATCCTTTACAAATCCAAGTGGAATTGGTTAACCTTGGAAAGGCAACTAATAATTCTATTAAACTTCCATATCTCCAGCCTGTCGATGCTATCTTTTTTGCTCCAGAAGTTGAAAGTATTGAAGCATTTAACGTGTTTCAAAAAAGATATAATTATTTATGTGGGATGCAAACGTGGTTTCATTACAAAAAAGCTGGTAAGTTGGTTAATTTGGACACGGTAATAGAAGAAATACTATCTAACCCACCTTCTGCTTTTGATAAAGAAAGAGAAAAAGAAGTCATTGCAATCCTAAATTGGATCCTTTATCAAAATCTTTGATCTGTATTTTATTCATTCAAGTCAATATTGGTGCAAAAATGGTGCAATTGCCTGCCTATTTTACCGGTGGCAATCGGTAGAAACCAATAGACTTTTTGGCTTATCTCTTTTATACTTACGCCTATTAAGGTTGGATGGTGTTGGTAAATAAGGCATTCTCCCTCCCTTTTAAGGAGAGGGTCGATGGTTCGAGCCCATCAAGCCTCATACGAAGGTCAGAATACGAAAGTATCCTGATCTTTTTTTATACTCAAGGTAGGGCGATTTTATAGTCAAAATTTGATATCAACTTAAAACTCAGGTTAATACCAAAGGTAATTCGGAGAAGGTCTCTAAAACTTAAAGCGCTATAAAATACTCAGTAACTTTACTAATAATATGGGCGACATCTTCTTCCTCTAGATTTGTATAGAGTGGAAGTCTTAAGAGGCAGTCGCTATATTTTTGGGAATAAGGAAGTTTTCTCCCATCGTGTTTACTTTTGTAGTACTCGGAACTATGAAGGGGAAGATAATGGAAAATTGCATTAATCCCTCTCTCTTTAAGAAAGGTGATGAGAGAGGTTCTTTCTTCAAGGGACCTGCAAATAAGATAAAACATATGGGCATTATTTGTTGCATAGGATGGAATCTTTGGAAGAGAGAAGTAACCTTTTACTTCAAGTGGCTTTAGCCCCTCAAAATAATGATTCCAGATCTTTAGTCGTTTTGTCTGAATGGATTTTAAGTTTTCTAGTTGGGCATAGAGCAATGCTGCAATGATATCTGAGGGGAGGTATGAAGAGCCAATATCGACCCATCCATACTTCTTTACTTCTCCGCGAAAAAATGCTGAGCGATTGGTTCCTTTTTCCCAGATGATTTCAGATCTGTCTGCAAAATTTGTATCATTAACAGCCAAAAGACCCCCTTCTCCAGAAGAGATATTTTTTGTCTCGTGAAATGAGAAGGCTCCAAAATGGCCGATTTTTCCCAAAGGTTGATCGAGGTAATAGCTATCAATTCCTTGAGCGGCATCTTCAATGACAATAAGGTCATGCTTCTCTGCAATTTCCATTAATGAATTCATGTCACATGCAATTCCTGCATAGTGGACAGGGACAATCGCTTTAGTTTTCTTAGTGATAAGAGAGGGGATTTTAGAAATGTCTAAATTTGGATGGTCTGGGCCGCTATCTGCAAAAACAATTTTAGCCCCTTGGAGGATGAAGGCATTGGCTGTTGAGGGGAATGTATAGGAGGGGACGATTACGTCATCGCCAGGGGAAATATTTGCTAAGACTGCTGACATTTCAAGAGCATCAGTGCAGGATGTTGTTAATAGAACTTTATGAAAGCCATAGGTTTCTTTGAAAAATTGGTGGCACTTCTTTGTAAAAAGGCCATTCCCAGAGATATGGCCATTCTCAATAGCTTCTTGAATATAGGAACATTCATTTCCTAGAAAATGTGGTTTATTGAATGGAATCGTTTTAGTCAGTACCATTCATTGTCTCTTTAATTAAATAAATAGGACGGTTTTTGATTTCTTCAAAGATTTTACCGATATAAAGTCCCACAATCCCCAAAACCGAAATTATTACTCCAGAGAAAAAGGCAATCGATACAACCAAACTTGCATATCCTGAAATTAAGACTTTTCCTATCAAAGCTTTATAGATCATAAAAAATCCGAAAATGAACGCAACAAAAGAGACTGAAATGCCGAGGCTAATGATCATTTTTAGAGGTTTGTTGCTGTAGGCTAACATGATGTCAATGGAGAGTTTGAATTGCTTATAAAAATTATAGGAACTTTTTCCCATAAATCTCTTTCCATGTTCAACGGGGACTACTGCTTTCTTAAAACCCACCCAATTCACCATGGCGGGGAAAAACCGGACTTTTTCTTGCATACACGAAATAGAGTCGATTACACGCCGATGGTAAATGCCAAAATTTGCTGTCGAGCTATCATATTTTGCACCAGTTAAGAAAGAGATTACTTTATAAAAGATCTTAGAGAGGAAGCGTTTACTAAAAGTATCTTGCCGGTTTGAGCGGCTAGCGAGGACTAAATCATATCCTTCTTGAGCTTTTTGGTAGAGAGCTGGAATTTCTTCTGGGCGGTCTTGTAGGTCGCAGTCCATCACAACGGTCCATTCTCCTTTTGAAGCTTCGATTCCAGCTGAAATAGCTGAGTGTTGTCCAAAGTTTCGGCTAAGGTTAATCCCAATAATTCTAGGATCATTTTTGCAATATTCTTTGATTTTGTCCCAAGCATGGTCTTGACTTCCATCATCGACCAAAATTATTTCAAAATTTTCAGTTAAAGGGGTTAGATTTATTATGAGTCTTTTGACAAGCTCATCAATAGTCTCTTCGGCTTGATAAACAGGGCTGATAACAGAAATCTGGGGTTTTTTTTTCATGTTTGACTATGATTAATTTTTCTTATACTGCATCTTATAAGTTAAATAACAATCATTTCAATGAATTATGTGTCTACCAATCCTTAGAACAGAGCGTCTTATATTGCGTCCTTGGAAAGAGAGTGACTTGCACTCTTTTTTCAAACTGAATGCTGATCCGAAGGTGATGGAGTTTTTCGAAAAGGTTTTAACGAAAGAGGAAAGTGATCAACTTGCAGCAAAGATTCAAAAGGATTACGAAAACAGATCCTATGGTTTCTGGGCAGTAGAAGTTTGGGGCGTTGCTCCATTCATTGGGTTTGTAGGATTAAATTATTGGGATTTGGAGATGAGCTTTGCTCCTTGTGTTGATATTGGGTGGAGATTAGCCTCGGAGCATTGGGGGAAAGGGTATGTAACTGAAGGGGCAAAAGAGGTCCTTAGGTATGGTTTTGAAGAGCTGAAACTTCGTGAGATTGTTGCAATGGCAACGATTGAAAATCAACGGTCTTGTCGTGTTATGGAGCGGTTAAATATGAAACATGATCCTGCAGAAAACTTTCACCATCCCAAACTACCCAAAGATCACCCTCTTTCTATGCGCGTTCTTTACCGATGCACTCGATAGGTTTTTCAGCAATACCGATTAATGAACCTCCTATTTTGTTAGGAAGATATTTCTGAAGAGAAAATTCTAGTTTTGTCATTAGGCTAAAGAGATGATTGGCAAGGGGATGGATAGAGAGGTCTACTCTCTCATTTTCGTTAGTTGGAGCGCCATTATCTTTTCTGAGACATTTTCTTAGATAGAGCATGGGGACGATCCCCATAAAAAAATACTGAAGAAGGAGGGGTGTTAACTCTCCAGCTGCTAAAGTCTTTTCTAAAGTCTTTTTCGTATACCTTCTTGCATGACCTGCAAGGATGTCATCCCGACTCCATAGCCACTGGTGTGCAGGGACGGTAAAAATAATTTTTCCACCTGGTTTCAACATCTTTTTAAGGCATTCGAATGCTCTTTCTTCTTCTTTTAGATGTTCTAAAACATCGAAGAGGCAAATGACATCGAACTCTTCTAGAAAAGGGGGGTAGAAAAGATCGAACTGGTAGAGTTTTTTGATCCCTCTTTCTTGAGCAAAGTGGAGGGCATTGGAATGGATGTCGGCCAGTTCAACAGAAAACCCCTTCTCGATGAGTTTTTCGGCAACAAAGCCGGTTCCTCCTCCAATCTCAAGGATGGAGGCATCTTTATCGACAAAGCGGTCAAAGGTTTGAGCAATTTTTTTTCGCCGAGCAGAAAACCAGAAATGATTATTTTCACCCCTTTTTAGTGTCTCTATATGATGTGCTTCATATGTTGAGGAATTATCTAACTGGAAGTCGAATGTCAGGATACCATCTTTTTCTTGGTAATCTTTTATTATGGGCATGACGCTGGATCTTCTTCTAGCTTAGAAACCTTGATGAAAGAAAGAGTATAATCGATATCTCCATTTTCAATGAGTTGTTCTTTGATTAGTTCTCCTTTAAACCCGATAGTTGCAAGACTAATATTAGCTTCTTCTAAGGGATGGAGTTTTTTTGTGAGGATAAAGACTGTATGGTTTGTTAAATCAGGGCAGGGAAATGTATTGCTATGTACCTGTGGAAAATCCTCATTAATTAATCTGTAGCTCCATAAATAGGCAGAAGAAACAGACCTGAAAATCGAACCGAAATAAGGCTGACTACCTTCATACCAAAATAATGAATTTCCGCTGGGATCCAGAGTCTTTATTTTTTGTATGCACTTATTAACTAAAAAGAATCCTGTTTTCATATTTTTAGCAGTCCAGTGTTTAGCTACATTTTCTGGTATGAAAGTGGTGGTTATATTGATTGCGCAAAATGATAGTGATAATGAAAGAATCCCAAGTAGTTTAAAGATAGGTCTTTTCATTAAAAAACATGGGAGATTCAATGTTCCTACGAAAAATATCCATTTCCAATGGGTATTTAATAGGATGGAAAACGTTGGAAATTTTGCTTTAGTAACAAGGAATCTAGTGAGGGCAAAAATAACGATGATAAAAAGGGATAAATGGTATTGCTTCAAGGATGCTTTTTTCAAACCGATTGCAATCATTCCTCCCAATGCCATAAACATGCTAGGGTATAAATAACAGAGATAAAAGCCATATTGTATAACCGGTTGCCTGAGTACGAACTGGAAGAAAATAAAGATTAAAATATTAAGAACAAAAAAAACCTGAAAAAACAAGATCCGATTTGTGGTCGAATCTTTTTGTAATTTCTTTTGGAAGATAAGCATTATGAAACTCCCAAAAAAAAGGGATACAGGAATGCTATATTGGTTTGTTATTATCCACCATTGGGATATTGGACTCCACCAAGGATTCTCACCCTTAATAAAAACACTTGTCCAGTTGATGATTGGATTAAAAAAAAGAAATTCCCCATTTAGATAATAATTGATGGTGCATAGGCTTGTGGTCATTACCAAAAAACCGATGATGAAAATAATAAGATTTTTCAAAAAAAACCATTTTTGAAAGGGGCGATTTAAAAAGAAAAAATAGAGTGCGATTAAGGGGATGTATATGGTCAGGAATAATTGCGTAAAAACAAAGCAACTACAAAATAATCCTGCGAGAAATAATCGGATATGAATACGTTTATTATTATTTGATGGAGTAAGGAGAAAAAATGTGAGAAGGAGATATGCTATTCCGCTGCCATCGATGTATTCACTTCCCGCTGATATAAGAAACTTTTGGTAAACTCCCATATATATTGCAGTTAAAAAAGCGGCTTTTTGACCTACCGTTCTCTTTAAGATTCCGTATAGAGAGAAAGTGGCCGTATAGTAAACGGTGAGGTAGAGGATGTACTTAGCAATTAAAGGGGAAAAAAGGTGGTAGGCTAGGAATCCTGGGAGAATCCAGGGAAGTCGGGTTCCGTAGTAGGTTCCATAAAATGATATTAGATGCTGCTTTAAATCAAGGAAATACCCGAAATAAATCCAAGAATCGATACTACCAACAACAATTTGGTGGAATAGGCAAGTGGGATTGATGATGATCAATATAATGGGAAGAAGGAAAAGGGTTATGAGATGAGGATTCATCTTTCCAAGAAAGACAGCAGTATCAGAGTTCACCTTTTGAGAGATCTGTTCCATGTGAAGTAAAGAATATAATACAGCAAATTATTTTTGTATAAGAATCTTAATTATTTTTTACGGACTTCTAGGAGGGCGGCAGTAGTCCCTATTTGCTTTAAAAGGGTGAGGATTTCCTGTGCGACCACTGTAGGGGAGAGGAGGGTAGCGGGTTCTTCGTTGGGGAAGTTGGCAGTTCTCATGAGTGTGGCTGTTCGCTGGGGGACTATGGTATTAATATGGAGATCTGGACGTTCTTCGGCAAGTCCTTGAGTGAAGTTGACGATGGCCGCTTTGGTTGATGAGTAGAGAGTGTAGGATTTTCGGCCGCGAGAAAATGAAGATGAAGAGAGGTTGATGATATGTCCACCTGGCTTTACATTTGCAGAGTGACAGCTGTAGAGAAGAGCGTGGAGATTGGTGGTGATGGTGTGATCGATCTCTTGGGAAGTGAGGGAATGAAAGGGTTTAAGAGAGAGATGACCGACACAGTTGATCAGTCCATCGATGGGGCCTAGTTTTTTAAAGAGGGCTGCTGTTGCATCAAAGTTGGTGAGATCTATAGGATTTGTGGGTGAAGATTTGGAGAGGATAAGGGGATGGGCCCCCTCTTTTTCTAGGAGTTTTGCGAGGGCTGAGCCAATCCCACCTGTTCCACCGGTGATGGCAAATGTTTTTCCTTTGAGAGAGGTGGTAGTTGTGGTAGTGGGTTTGTTTTGATGACGCATGAGTTGCTCGGCAAGAAAGAGGTCGAGTTCATTGGTGATTTTGATATTATCTTCTGAGCCTGGAACGATATGGACAGGGTGGTTTAGGTTTAATACAAGGCGGCAATCATCTGAGCTATTTTGATCGAGTGCTTTTTCGTGGGATTCTAAGATAAGGGGATAGGAGAAGCTTTGTGGGGTTTGCCCGCGGAGGTATTTTGATCTGTTGGGAATGGAGGTGATGGTATCAAAAGTCTCTGCATGGACGATGGTATCGGCTGAGGGGATGCAGGTATCGACAGCACCATGTTTTTTGAGGGCATCGAGATTATCTTGGATGATTTTTTGGGTGACAAAGGGGCGGACGGCATCGTGAATGACAACATGGGTAGTTTCAGGGCCACAAGCGAGGAGTCCTCGATAGGATGAGTCTTGCCGAGTATGTCCACCTTCAATAAATCGGACGCGGGGATCGGAAACATTTTTCTCAGCTTCCTCGAGGTGCTCTTTATGGCAGACGAGGAGAATCTCCTCAAACTCTGAAAAGGTGAGGAAGGTTTCTAAGGTATGGAGATAGATTTTTTTTCCTGAGAGATTGAGGAACTGCTTAGGAGTGGGACTCCCAAATCGCTCGCCGGTTCCACTCATCAAGAGAATTGCTTTTATCATAATTTCATCATAATTGGCTTAAGAGCCGATTGTAAGAACTCTGCCCGTTTTTGAGCGAGCTTTTCTTGAGAGATCTCTTCTTTTGCTGATAAAGAGAGGTGTCCACGGCGCACTTCAAAGAAAATCTTATTGAGATCTTGGTCGGTTAATCCCTCGATCCATTTTAAATCAATCCCAAGCTTAATAAAGCTGATTGCATTGAGCGCTTCTTTGGTGTCGATTTGATAAGAGTATTTGAGAAGGCCAATGGCTCGACTAATTTTGTCGAGGATAAGGGCGTCAGGGGTTTCTTTGAGATGTGTACGGAGAGTTTTTTCATAGCTAACAAGTTTGTTTGCCGTTTTATGGACAGCTTCTAAGATATGATCTTCGGTGAGCCCCAATGTAAAGCGATTTTGAATAATGACGATATCCCCAATAAAGTCGCTAATACCGGAGAGACCACTTGATTGGACCTCATCATCAAGCTCTTTAATAAGAACTTCATCAATTTGATCGAGCTCTATCAGGCAGGGGAGATGGAGAAAGGCTTGGACGGTGAGTGCTGTTCCTGAATTGGTAAGTTGAGAGGTGAGGTAACCAAATTTATGGGAGTAGGCAAAAGTATGACTTTTTGCTAATTGCTCCTCAATTTCAGCGAGCTTTTTCCATGCATTTTTCCAACCGGAATGGGATTCAATAGAGTGAAGGACTAAGTGGTCTTCTCCATTGATCATGGCAAGAAAGGTTCCACTTTTATCGATGACTAGCCCAGATTTACATTCGGGATTTTGAGAGTCGCAGGTTGCAAGAAAATGTTCGAGTAAAAATTCTTTTTCTGCAGTTTTAATGGAATCAAATTCAAAAAACTGTGGTGTATCAAGACTGGTGGTAGCCAATAGGCTCTGCTTGAGTGCTCCAAGAATTTTCTGAGAACTTCCACTATCCATCTTTTTGGGAAAGGGGTCAGAGGCTAAATTACGTTGAAGAAAAAAGCTGGAAGCTATCCAGATAGGTGTATCACTTTTTTCCCAAAAGCTATTTTCTTTTAGCTGCAAAAATGGGTTAGGCGCGCTCATCAGGTGCCTTGGTAAGGGAGTTTATTTGATCGCGGAGCCATGCGGCTTCTTCATAATTTTCCCCTTTCAGGGCTTCGTTTAATGCTTCATTAAGGTCTCGGATTCTATTTGAATTTTCTGATTTTCCATCGATAAATGGAGTTTTTCCAATGTGAAGTGTAGGAGTTGGGCTTGCAGGATTTGGCTTTAAACGGGGAGAAATTAGCTGAGTTTCCAAGAGCTGATCTATGAGGACATCTTGAAAAATAAAGTAACACTCTTTGCATCCTAAGGGGTTTCCCATAAGAACCGCTTCAAGTGAGGTATGACAATGACTGCAACAGAGCCCCTCTTCTTTTTTTTGGTTTTCCTTTAGAGATCCTTTCCCTTCGAGCTTTTGATTGAGAATGGGACAGTCACGACACATTTCTGTTGTTGTAACCGTTTCACCTACTATTTCGCTGTAGATGACATCGGTACTCTTTTTACAGTGGCTACATTCTAACGGTCTTTCTGACATAAACCTATCCTATAGTAAAATTCTCTTTTATTATCAAAAGAGTTATGCTATCTAAAAGGGAAATAACTGGGAGTATGATAGATGAAAAAATTAATTTTTATGATGGGGATAGCTACCCTTTCCTATGCTGCGAATGGTTCTATAAATCCACGAGCGGATGCTACAAGAACTTTCAATCAACAACAGATGAATCAAGGGCAAGTGCAGATGCAGCAAAATACCACTTCATCCGATTGTTCCCATCTTTCTGACCAAGAGAAGCAATTTGCCTCTCAGCTTAGCGACATGCACCGAACCATGTTTTGCCGTCATTTTTCTGTGTCGCAGCGGATTGAGGCAATGACTCTTGCTTCCTCTAATATTCAAGATCTGACTGGACAAAAAACTGACATTACTCCTGATCAAGCTGTTGAGGTGATCATGAAAAATGCTCGCCAGGACCAGTCAAATGGCAATGGCAATGGTTCGCAGCAGAAAGGACAGCAGCAAAACCCTTATAGCAATTATGGCTATCCTAGTAATAGCAGCAATGGTCAGTCGCAATCGAATCCTTATTCGAACTAGGTCTATTAAGAAATATCCTATGATTACAGTAAAAAGGGTAGAAACCGAAAAGGAGTATCAAGCATGCTTGATACTCCGAAAAAGGGTTTTTATGGGAGAACAAAAGGATTCGGAAAGGGAAGGGATCGCTAAGTTTCTAGGTGTTAAAGCGAACGACTATTTTAATAAACTTCTTTTAACTCCTGACTTCTCCTCAAAAACTGAATTTACAGAAACAAGTTTACACTACCGAAAAACATTTCAATTTTTACAGAAAAAGTCTTGCTTAACCAAAATTTTTTGTTGGTGATAATTTTACAAATGTTCCGTATATTATAAGCGAGAATGCCCTTTCACAAGTTAAAAGGAAGGAGCATGAAGAAAGTTTGGATTTTTGTGATGATGGTTGCCATGATCGCTTCAACTTCAATTTTTGGACACCCTCTTGAAAGGTTTTATGTAGATTTAGATCGGGTGCTATTCGACGCCACAGGAATCTATATAGAAGCCGACGACTATTATCAAGAAGTCGATGCGATTGTGTTTGATAAAGATGAAAACAGATACTATGTTCTGAAAAAAGAAGCTAAATGGAAATGTGGTAACTGTGGGAAATATAATGACCCCAAAAATAACAATTGTTGGTACTGTGACTGGCCTTGGGGACCCCCATAATCTGAAAGCTTGGATCTTTAGTAGACTGACCAATACTGAGAGAGAGCCATGAGGGGCTTTTTAGTCTTTTATTTGTTAGCAATTCATTCCCTAACCAATCTAAGTGCACAAGAAGCAGATGTAGACGAATCAATAGCCTTTCGAGTCAAATTGATTCCATGCGAAGACAGAGAAATCTTGTCGAGATTTTTTAAAAGATTGTTTTACCATGGAGATTTTTCTTATACTCTATTGGGTCTGAAACCAATGGGCAGCATTGATTATAACTTGAACTTACTCGCTTTCCCCCAGTTCTATAAAAAAGAACCTCAAAAACACCTTTTTCTGATGGCTCTAGATGAAAGAGGATGGAAGGTTTGGGAGAAGTACAAAAACCTTTTCCCTATAAAAAAATACAGTTTTATCAAAGTAAAATACGGCAGTTTCTTTGGATTTCTATTGATCAATAAAGAGAAAGCCTATGCGGTTATCGAAGATAATCTCCTAGTTTTCCAAGAATTGGTAGGGGAAGAAATTTGTGTGAGCAAGATTCTTACAATGCTTTGCGACGGCAAATTCGGTTACTATCATTCCAAGACGTCTTGTTTGATCACTTACTACAAAGCTCTAGGCCTTTTATATGGCTACGGAGAAGAAAACGTGGAAGCTTTTACAAAAAGAGAACAGCTAATACAAAAACTAAAAAGCCTTCCGATTGAAATTAAAGCACTTCCTTTAGAAGTTATGAATTGTCTAGAGGCGGAAGAAACCCCAAAAACATTTGAAAAAGCTCAATTCCAAAGCGCTGCGGAAATTGCTTCTTTAGCTTCTGAATTAAAAAATCTGTTCGATAGGACTCATTTGATCAAGGGAACAAAGAAAAATAATCCTTTTCTCCCAATAAAAAGATCATTATTTTGGGGAAGCGAAGAATTCCCTCAGACAGAAGCTATGATCGAAAATTATGACAAACTAAATGACACAATCCTCAAGATATATGAGTCAGACAACTTCTTGGAAACTATTTTAAGGATGTTAACTTTATTATGATTTGGACTAAATGGTGGGTCTTTTTAATGACTTTTCTCTATGTGACCTTTTGCTATTCAGAAGAGGACAAAAATGAGCCTCTTAAAAAGCATCAATC
>CBEWFH010000012.1:0-14460 GCA_965555895.1 uncultured Simkaniaceae bacterium | reverse complement strand
GTGAAAAAAAGTGACTCTCTCGCTCTCGAATTTTGGGAAGAGTATATCGAAAGGCTCGCCCAAGGAATCGGAGTTCTCCTTCAAATCCTAAATCCCGATGCCATCATTCTGGGAACCATCGCTTTCCATAATAAAGAACTCGTAATGAATCCCCTCAGAGAGGCCCTTCCCCGCTATGCGTGGAAAGCTCCTCTTGAGCATTGCCGGATCGAACCGAGTCAGCTCGGAAGCGACCTTGGTAAACTCGGCGCCCTCGCCGTTGCTATTCACGGCCTTAGAAATAAACCCTAAAGAAAATTGTCTTTTCTGTTTCAATTGTGATTGGTTCACAGCTAGCTGGGATCAGACAACTCCTCCCCACGGGAACCAAAGAATTTTCTCCTTCTAAACAAAAGAGAAACTCACACTGATCCTCCTTTTTTTGCCACTGTTGAGTTCCAGTAAGGACCCACTTTTCAACAACAAAGAAGGGAGTGCGGATGAGTTCAATTTGGGAGTAGTTGGGAGTTTCATCAATCACCTTTGGTGAAATCGAGGGATTTTCCATGTCATCATAAAGGAGTACTTCTTTAGCTTTCTCTAGTTGCACCTCTCTTCCCCTTTCCCAATCATAAACACGATAAGTGGTATTTGATGTCTGTTGGATCTCAAGAATCAAACATCCCGATCCAATTGCATGAAGTCTTCCTCCAGGAATAAAAACCATCTCTTCTTTTTTCACAGGAATTGTTCGCATCAAACTTAGGATTTCTTTCGATGGAAGCTTTCCATTGATTTCTTCTTTGGGATAGTGCTCATTTAGTCCAGCGTAGACGATGCTATCCTTTTCCATATCAAGGATAACCCAGCACTCGGTCTTTGCCTCGCTCCCTTCTCTTGGATGAACCTGGATACTCAAGTTATCCTGTGCATCAATTAACTTCAAAAGGAGTGGAAACTGCTTTAGCCCTGCATCCTTCCCCATCAAAGCATCCCGTTCCCCCTGAAAAATCTCGGCAAGGGTTTTCCCCTTAAGGGGACCATTCTCAACGACACTCATTCCATCAATATGACAGGAGATTTCCCAAGATTCAGCAACCTTTCCGGAAATGTCAGAGCGGTGGAAGCGGCGCTTAATGCGCTCTCCTCCCCAAATATAGTCTTTATAAACTGGAGTAAACAGTAGTGGATAAAGCATCTATTTTACTAAAACAATAAAAGAGGTCTCGTTTTTCCAGAATCTTTTTGCATGGATTCCTCTAGTGGTTCAAGTTCTTCTTCTGAATAACGAGGCTCGTCATTTGCACTTACCTCATCATTAGTAGACTCTTCTTCGTTAGCTTCACAAATAAAATGCGAACAACAAACGATGGCACAGATTGAGAAAAAAAATAATTTTTTCATTGCAACACTCCTTCTAGTTAGTGTTAGAAGGATAAAAGTATCAGTAAGTAAAATTTTTATGCAAACTTTAAGTTATTCAAACTTGATGGGGAATCTAGATTTTCGCTTTGTAATGTAACTACCAGTAAGAAGAGAGATTATTCCAAGGATCCAAATGACTAAGTTTGGAAAGGAAGACCATGTTGTATAGGCTTGTAGTGGTGATCCAAAGCGGTAACCTGGTGGCCAAATGATCTTTGAAGGACTTCCTTTGATGTTTTCTTCAGGAACAAAGCCAAAGTCTCGACTATCGCCACTCATTGCATGATTGTCACCAAGAGCAAGGTAATGTTTATCGGGAACTTTAATACCATACTTATTTATTAGCTCTATGTTCAGAGTTCCATCATCATTGTACGGAGGATTCTCATCAATAAAAGGGTGATAGTTTGGAAAGGAATTTACTTTTCGGGTTTCAAGATCAACAAATTTAGCAAGAATTGGATCTTTTTGACTGACAATTGGATAGCCCATAAGATAGAGATCGCCATTTCTAAAGTAGGCATAACGAGAGGGGAGATTATAGTCAATACCATGACTAGGAAGGTAGTGAGAGTGTAGTTCTATCCCAAGATTAAAAAAGATATAAAGGCGTTCAATCGAAAATTCATATAGAGGATGATCTTTCGAAAGTTCTTTTGAGATCCCTGTTGGATAGATTTGAAAAGCCTTACCATTATAGAATTCATAAGTGCCATCAGGAATGTTATCTAACTGAATATTTGACTCAGCATTCGAAGAGCTATATCTAGTTACCCTCCCATTTTTTACAATAAACCTAGCTGTATAAAGACTTTTGAACAGTTTCTCTAAGTGTTCAATTGTAAGAGGTAAGTATGAGACAGATTTACTTAGGAGGGACAGTTGATTTCTCGTTTGAGAATGTTTCATTGATGGAGAATGGTGGAGCTCTAGAACAAGGTCAGATGAAGATAAGCCATTTAAATAACTTTTTTCATAGATATTCAAGAAAGGAGGGTAAACAAGACGTGCCATTGCATAGTTTTTAAATCCCCATAAATCATAATAATCTTCAAAATTATCTGGACTTTCATAGATAACTGTACTGAGAAATTCCCCTTTCATTGAACCGAAGTTGTTCATTGAAGCATTAACAATAGTTTCGCCCATTTGTTTAATCGTTTTTATATGTGGGGATCTTGTTCCTTCGAACCGGATAAAGGGAATATGTTCAATGCCAAGAGAGCTTAGTTGTTGAAGTTCCTCTGAAATATCTTTTCCATCTAGATCAATTCCGTAGATCTGTCCTCCATAAAAATAAAGGGTATCTCCTGGCTTTCCAATGAGCCTTTTAATGTACTGTTTTTTTCCTGGAAATAGATAAAAATAGAGCATGTCAGAATCTGTTGTATTCATGTTTTTCACTGTGAAAACAAAAATGCTCATCCGTTTACAAAGATCTTTGTTAAAGTAGAGATGTTTAGTCATGAGTGGAAAGTTAATACCGAATTTACTCTTTGAAACAATCACTCGATCCTGTTCTTTGAAGGTGGGTCTCATCGAACCCGTTGGAATTTCATAGAGCTCAAACCACATCTGTCTAATGACAACTGCTGCTAGAAGAGCAAGCCCAAGACCAATAGCAAAATGGATCATTCGTTTCAAAGGGGCTTTTTTGGGAAGGGAGGAATAGAGCTCTTCTGCTTTTTTAGCGAGTATGGAGGCTTTGCCCCGATCTTTTTGTAGGATAGAGTCTTGGAGTTCTTCGAGTGTGTTAATAAAATTTCTAGATTCAGAAGGAGCTATTTTTGATCGAAAAACTCTATAAAGGTTAACGAGAATTTTTTTTGACTTTCGTAGTGAATATTCTGCCATGCATCATAGAATACTCACTTTAAGAATTTGA
This sequence comes from uncultured Simkaniaceae bacterium, assembly GCA_965555895.1. GTDB lineage: Bacteria > Chlamydiota > Chlamydiia > Chlamydiales > Simkaniaceae > Neptunichlamydia. The sequence continues at coordinate 11,171 of CBEWFH010000012.1, read as the reverse complement.
CTCTATAGAAAAAAGAATGGGCGCCATAGGCGCCCATTCTTAAAGAAACTTAGCGGCACATAATTTTATTATGCATGCAGCCGATTCCCCATCCAAGTAGAGCGCCTACAAAGAAAGCCCAAATTCCGCCGACGATAGCGCCAACGAAAGAAGCACCGTAGCCAGTGTATACGGAAGATAGTACATCAACAAATTGATATCCCCATCCAGTCATAGCAAGCCATCCAGTAATTAGAATAGCAAAACCCCAAACAATCCCAATTGAAAGAGCTAAGCTCTTTGGGCAGAGTCTATGATTTTGAGTTTTAGGAACGTTTTTCATCTTTTTCTCCTCAACAGAACCAGGTTAAATAAAATACTAATTCATCAATATGATACATGTTCTATTTCTAAATATTTTTCAAATAATATTTTTTATTCCAAGAAGTTTGTTGATGAAAATACTTTTTTTTAACATTATCCTTAACTGAAACTTAGGCCAAGGAACTTTAACATGAATGATTTACTCCTTAGGGTGCTCTCTTTGCTTATTCTTGTTTTTGGTGGGGTAATGCAAGGAAATGCAGAGGAAAGAATTAAGATGGGTTTTCGCCTTCCCTCTTATCCTCAAAAAGATAGAGACTTGGGCATCATCCAAAACTTTCTTTTTTTTCATACATTTTCTGAAGTTCAAAAGAACAAAAAAGAGGGTTATAGTTTTACATCTGACATTGAGGGACAGTTGTTTATAGAAGGGGATCAGGAGAAATTAAATATTTTAGCTTTTTCACTAGGTATGGAGATGGAAAAGCTCATAAAAGAGGAAATATCATGCGATGCCTTCTTTAATTCGAAAAGAAGATACCTCTCTTCTTTAGAAGAATCAGGGGCTCTTTTTGAGAAAGAATTGGCTCAAGAAATCAAATGGGAAGATCTCGAAGAGGTTAAAGGGTCCCTTCATCCCATTGAAATGATGTTAAAGTGCGTTTCTCCTTCCCTTGCTGAAAAAGTCCAGCTGGAGTTCCAAGAAGCACCTTTAGAGCTGGTTCTAGTGCACGACGCTCCGAATTATCAACTTTTCTATCAACTCCCCCTTAATGGTGATGAGCAACAGAATATCACTAAGTTGATAAAAAAAATGGCTGATTCAGGATATTGGGAGCTTCTTAAAAAAAAGGGGGAGTTGGATAAATTAGGGGATAAAATTATGCCGGTTCATCCTCTCCGTTTTATTGGCTTTGTCTATAGTAATCCCTGTTTAAAAAAGAGGATGCCCAAAATAATGAATGCAACCTTGAAGCGAAGGGGATTCCTAAATGGACATGGGAGTAAAGAGGGGTTTTCTCAGCGGATGACGAAGGAAGCCCATAACCATAACCTTATGCAATACCTTCCAGGATTTGCTCAATCTATAGGGGTAACACAATCATTGGTAGAGCCCTATTTCCATCGACACGACTGGGAAGGTCTTTTGAGGTTTTTAATGTAATACCCCAAAGTGCTATCTACCCAAACTTGCCTGGATAGATAGCACTTTGGGGTATTACCCTGATCTAAACGATACCAGCTTTGGCGATATGGGGGAGGAAGTAAGGTGTGCACCCATCGAAGAAAGTTTCGGGGGTGATGAAGCGCGCTCCCTTTTTCTCTTGGAGATAGGAGGCATTTCCCAGCTCCCAGATTGGCATCCCTTTTCCTAAAGTATCCTCATCAATTGATCCATGGCGCGTTTCTGAATGGATCCAGATTTGTCCTTGAGCAACAGACATAAGCTCCATTGCTGTCAAACCGCCGGATCGGGTAAAGGTGGCATCACTTCTATAATAAAGGGAGGCTATGACATCATCGCTTTGGAAGCACATAGGAATAATATTAAGGTTTTTAGGGTAATACTCTGCCTTTTCTATAAGGGCGTGCACCCGTTTGAGGAGGCTATTTCTATGCTCGGTATGGGCATTGCAGAAGACGAAGAGAAGGTGTCTCTCTTCGGTTCCTAGTCGTTTCATGATTTCGATATACTTTCTAAGATACTTGATTGTTGCTTCTTCGGTAGGCTGAGAACCAAGGAGGATGGTAGAAACCTTATCATTTGGTTCAATCGTAAGGGCAATTTTGTCCCGATAAATTTCTGAGGTGAGAGTTCCTTTTTTGATGGAATCGGCAATTAGAAACTTCTCTTCATTAGAATAGACATGGATCTTGATTTCCATCCGCATATTAAGCTTTCGCTCGATATTGATATATTTTTTAAAGGAGGGGCGCAAAGGAAAACTCTCATAACAGACCTCATTTTCAGAAAGACCACAGTTCTTTTGCCAAAAAGCATCAGCAGTTTGGTTTTCATCAAGAAGAGGGATCGTGCTAATGAGCTTTAAAAAAGAGCGATCGTTACGAGAAAGATCTTTGATCGGTTTAAAGAAGTGGACCACATTATCAGTGGGAAGTTCGGTAACAATTTTTTCAAGTTTTAGGGGTTTCCCAGTAATTCTTCTAGCAAGCTTGATTGACTTAATCACTGCAGAGGTTCCAATGGGTTGGGTATCGATAATTTGGTCGATCCCTTCTTTTAGTATAAGGTAGAGGACTCTCGAGAAAATAAAAGATCCAAAGAGAAAATCTGCTGTCGGGATATTTTTAAGGAGGAACATTAAAAATTTGACGTTTCCCCTTTTTTGGGAAGAATTCCAAAGGAAAACAAAACCTCTTCCAAACTGCTTACTGACGATATCGATAAGGATATCTTTTTGGATGATTTCAGTAGCAGGATCCTCAGAAAGGGCCTTGTGTGCTTGGGCTTTTGCTGCTTGCAAATGCCCTCCTCCCCCTGAAGAGGTGATGAGGAGTAATTTTTTCTTTTTCTTTTCCAAAGGAATAGCCATTATTATCCTTTTTCGTTCTAATCGGCATCCTATGAAACCATTAAAAAAAAGTGAACTATTATTCTTTCATTGATAGTAAAAATTCTGCATTAGAATTGGTTTTCTTAAGCCGATTCAGGAGGAGATTCATTGCATCAAGAGGACTTAGATCGGCAAGTGCACGTCTGAGTACATATATTTTTTCTAATTCATCAGGATGGAAGAGGAGGGCTTCTTTTCTTGTTCCACTTTTTACTACATCGATTGCTGGGTAAATGCGGCGGTCTGCAAGGCGACGATCAAGAACAAGTTCCAGGTTCCCTGTTCCCTTAAACTCCTCGAAGATAACCTCATCCATCCTTGATCCAGTATCAACAAGAGCTGTCGCAATAATGGTGAGCGATCCCCCATGCTCAATATTTCGCGCAGCACCAAAAAATCGTTTTGGCTTATGGAGCGATTGGGCATCAACCCCCCCAGTCAATATTTTTCCAGAATGGGGTTGGACTGTGTTATAGGCGCGGGCAAGTCTTGTAATCGAATCAAGAAGAATGACAACATCTTGGCCATTCTCAACAAGAGAACGGGCCTTTTCAATGACCATTTCAGCAACTTGAACATGACGCTCTGGGGGTTCATCAAAGGTAGAGGAGAGCACTTCTCCTTTAACCATGCGTTGCATATCAGTGACTTCCTCAGGACGTTCATCAATTAGAAGGACAATTAGGACAGCCTCTGGGTGATTTTCAGCAACTGAGTTTGCAATGCTTTGCATGAGAATCGTTTTTCCAGATTTTGGAGGAGCAACGATCAGCCCCCGTTGCCCTTTTCCAATAGGAGAACTGAGGTCCAAAACCCGCATCGAGAGGTTATCTTTGGTTGTTTCCATAACCAAGCGATCAGTAGGGAAAAGAGGTGTTAAGTTGTTAAATAAAATACGTTCTTTTGATTTTTCAGGGGTTTTCCCATTAATCATGTCGACTTTAAGAAGGGCAAAGTACTTTTCTTTTTCTTTTGGAGAGCGGAGTGTTCCATAAATCGTATCCCCTTTCTTTAAATCAAAGCGGCGGATTTGTGCTGGAGAGACATAAATGTCCTCGGCTGAAGGGAGGTAGTTGTAGTTAGGAGAACGTAAGAATCCAAAACCATCGGGGAGAACTTCAAGGACACCCTCGCCAACGAGAATTTCATTTGGCATGGTTGATTTAAGTTTAACAACTTCAAAAACCATTTGAGATTTTGTGAGAGAGCCTAAATTTTCAAGCCCAATATTTTTAGCATAAATCGCAAGTTGATCAATATTCATTTGCTGAAGATCAGCAATTTTAGTGATGTTTGGCTCTTCAGAAGGTTTTTGCTCTTGGTGCTTTTTAGGAGGGTGTTCTCTATGCTCATGATTTTCTTTTTTTATCGTTGTGTTTTGGTCTTTTTCGTTCATTTAGAACTTAACTCCTTCATAATTTCGAGTACGTTGTTTTCTAATTCTTTCACTGTGCCACCATTATTAATGACGTAATCAGCATTTTTAATTTTTTTTGACACTTCCCATTGCCGCGCCATTCTCTTGTCATACATCTCTTCGGAAAAGCCCTCGGTAGTAAAACGTTTGCGGGCCTCACTTTCGGGCGCGCTGACAGCAATGATATAATCAAACATTTTTTCTTGTCCGATTTCCTGGATAAGAGGAATTTCTACGACAAAAAATTTGCAATTTTTATCCCCGTTGACGCGGCTACATTCGCTATCAATTGCGGCAAGGAGCTTCGGGTGGAGAATCTTCTCTAGAGCTTCTAGCTTTTCCGCATTATTAAAGACGATTTTCGCAACCTTTTCACGATCTATTTTTCCATCTGTAAGAATTTCTGATCCTAAGAGTTTTAGCGTTTCGTCTATACAAGAGGAATTATTAATCAGAAGCTTACGGATAATTTGGTCGGAATTAAGTGTGCATGCTCCATGCGTTTTTAGGATGCGGCAAACGGTGGTTTTCCCAGAAGCGATGCCGCCTGTTATCGCAACTTTTTTCAATGTTAACATTCCCCCCAATTTTTTCCAACTGCAATATTGACAATGAGTGGAACTGAAAGAGTAGTAATATTTTCCATTATCGATCGGACGATTTCTTCCACACGAGGTGCATTTTCCTCTGGGAGCTCAAAGATGAGTTCATCATGAATTTGAAGAACCATATGGGCGATGCGCTCCTCCTTGAGGGCCAGTTGAATTTTGATCATCGCTTGCTTAATAATATCGGCTTGAGACCCTTGAATGGGGGTATTTACAGCTAGCCTTTCCGCGGCCGCCCTGATCATCCCGTTGGTGCTAAGGATCTCAGGGATGGGACGTTTCCGATTAAACATTGTTGTAGCAACTCCTGTCTTCCGGACCTTTTCTTTGCAGCTTTCAATAAAGTCTCGAACACCCGGATTTTTTTCAAAGTATTTCTTTATAAAGATCGAGGCTTCCTTGATATCGATCCCAAGTTCCTGAGAAAGACCATAAGCTTGCTGTCCGTAGATAATCCCAAAGTTTACCGCTTTAGCTCCTGAGCGCATCTGTTTTGTCACCTTTTCAAGAGGGACATCAAAAACTGTCGCAGCTGTTGAGCAGTGGATATCCTCTCCTTTATTAAAGGCAGCAACCATCTTTGGGTCTTCACTTAAGTGAGCAAGTAAGCGGAGTTCAATCTGTGAGTAGTCAGCAGAAAGATAGACCCATCCTGGGAGCTCAGGGAGAAAAGCTTCACGGATCTTTTTCCCATCATCAGAGCGGATAGGGATGTTTTGGAGGTTGGGATCTTTACATGAAAGACGTCCTGTTGCTGTGGCAGTTTGCATAAAGGTGCAATGGATCCGCCCTGTATCTTCATTGACTTGAAGAGGGAGGGCTTCGGTATAAGTAGAGCGGAGCTTTTCTAGAGCTCGAAATTCTAGAACCTTTCCCGCAATTGGATAATCTCCCTTTAAACTTTCTAAAACATCTGCGCGGGTACTTTTTTTCTTTGTACTTGTGCTGATTTGGAGTTTTTCAAAGAGGATTTCGCCGAGTTGCTTCGGTGATTTGATATTGAAAGGTTCTCCTGCTAAGTCGTAGATTTCTTTTTCTAGGAGGGAGAGCTTTCCCCTTAACACCTCTGACATGGCATCGAGTTTATCCCTTTGGAGATACATTCCATACCGTTCCATATCAACAAGGACGGGAATGAGGGGGAGCTCAATCTTATAGAGAACGTCTGATAATCTTTCTTTTTCGATCTCTGTTTCAAAAAGTTTTTTAAGGCGGCAAGTGAAATCAACATCCTCGCAACAATAAGGTCCTACTTCTTCGATGGGAACATCGTCCATCGATATTTCCTTTTTCCCTGAACCAATAAGATCTTTTATGGATGTCTTGATCTTTCCAAATTTTTCTAAAGCGATATAGTCAAGGCCGTGACGGTTGTTTTGTGGAGCTAAGAGATAGGAGGCAATCATCGTATCGAAGCCGATATTATTTAAATGGATCCCATGATTCTTTAAGATGTGGATGTCATATTTAATGTTGTGTCCATAAAAGGCGATGTGGGGACTTTCTAGAAGAGGTTTGAGAATAGCAACAACTTTTGTTTGGCCGAGATTTCCATTTGTGGGGATATAGTAGGCCTCATTTGGCGTGCAGCAAAATCCTACTCCTACAAGGCGGGCAGCCATTGGAGCAAGCTGATCGGTTTCGGTATCAACACAGATGGATGGCTCTTTATTGAGCTTTTCAACCAAGGACTTAAGCTCTCCTTCAGTATCGATGATTTTATATGAGACGATTTCTTCGAATACTTTTTTTTCATCCGGAACGATGATTTGCTCTTGCCCTAGCTCTTTTAATAGAGTGTTAAAATTCATCTCTCGGTAAAAAGCATTGAGAGTTTCTATATCGGGAGATTTTCCATGATAAAAACCCTCTTCTGTTGGGAAAGGAACATCGAGAATCAGTGTTGCGAGCCTTTTACTCATGCGAGCATCTTCAATGTGAGCTTTTATTTTTTCTGCTCTCTTTTGATTTTGCATCTCATCAAGGCTGCACAATATCTTCTCTAAGGAACCATATTCTTGTAAAAGAGAAGCTGCAGTTTTGGGACCAAATCCAGGGATGCCAGGAATGTTATCCGATTTGTCTCCCATAATTGCCAAGTAATCGACGATTTGCTCTGGCTTAACTCCGTGAATCTCTTCTACCATTGCTCTATCGATTAAGAGATTATTCTTATGGGTATTGAGCATAAAGACTCTATCGGAAATGAGTTGACAGAGATCCTTATCACTGGAGCAAATAAAAACCTCGATCCCTTTTTGTTCTGCCCATTTTGCAATGGAACCAATCAGATCATCGGCTTCGACCCCCTCTTCAGAAAGGTAAGGGATCCCAGCTGTTTTACAATAATTATGTGCCCAAGCGAGCTGCGGGAATAGATCTTCCGGCATCCCTTCTCGGTTGCTCTTATATTCTTTGTAGATGGCTGTCCGTGCCCGCTTGTTGTTTGGTCCATCAAAAACAGCGACGATAGTATCGGGAGAAAAGTCTTTCTTGATTTTTTGAATAGAGCGGATAAACCCATAAAGAGCATTCGTTGAATCTCCACGGGGATTTGTCATTCCTCCAATAGCAAAATAAGAGCGGAAGAGAAAAGAGACTGCATCAAGAATATAAAGGTTTTTCATTTGTTTACATGGTTTTTCTCACTGCCATTGAAGGGCTGGGGAGTAGAGGTAAAGGGGGCGGTTCATGAATTCAGGGCCAAATTCAGAAGGGAGGTTCATTTCATGTTTGACCTTTCCAGTAAAAATGGGAGATTTCCCTTCAATGAGACTAGATAGTACCGGATAGACGACTTTAAGTTCAACGACTTGATACTCATCGGTGATATTGGCATCTTTAACGAGAGCAGAGAGAGCATGGCTGTAGCTACTCTTTCCATCATCGATATACCCATATTGCTCAGCTCGTATAGGATCATAGACTTGTGCACCATACTCGTTGATCAAACTATTTCTGTTCATTTCAGGGCGTGCTTTGGCTACAAGATTCACAAACATATTATAATCGTAGTCAAGAATGTCTTTGAGCGACTGGTTTTCACCCGGTTTCCACTCCCGATAGGGGCTGAGCATGTCTTTATCTTTACCCTTTGTGAGGGTGAGTTGCTTGACTCCATATTTTTCCATCAGGCCAGCGAAATTAAAGTTAGGTCCCATCAAAACACCTACCGAGCCAATAATCCCCACCGGAGCTGAGTAAATTTTATCGGCAGCACAGGCAATCATCATCCCCCCAGAGGCGCACATTCCATCGACATAAGCATAGATAGGTACCTTATATTTCTCTTTGTATTCAACGAGGCGGGAATAGATGTCGTGTGCATCGAAAGCAGTTCCACCTGGAGAGTTTATATGAAGAAAAATTGCCTTGACGCGGTCATTTTTAAGGGCACCTACTCGTGAGTCAAGGAGTTGGGCTTCTACCGTTTTAGAATTGAGAAAACGAGAGCCAATGACACCATGGATGTTTAGGCGCAAAACTGCAGGAGCTGAATGAGAAAGCAATGCGCGATTACCCTCGCCATCTGCTGCAATAATCAGTTCCGTTTTATCCGAAACCATCTGAGGTTTTGCAAGTACTGCGACAACAATAGCAATGACAACAAGGCCTACAATAACTCCCACCATCCCAGCAAAAGTATTGCAAAAAGCTCTTACTGCAGAAACAAAAATCGATTCCCGTTTTATATCCATGGTTTTTCCTAAAATTAAAGATTGAAATTATATCGAATGGTAACGAACCGATTAATTTGATTCAACAAGAGTCGTTGATGCTGGAACTTTTAGTTCTTTGTCCACAATAGCGGTGATACAACTATCGGACCAGACATTGAGAGCTGTTTCAACCATGTCGAAAAGAGAATAGAGGGGGAGGATCATTCCCATCAGTTCGATCGGAATACCCATCCCTATGAGAAAAGCTGTTGTGAGGAAGAAGCATCCCATTGGAACACCAGCATTGCCAATCGCAGCAAAGGTAGAAAGGAAAATCCAGGGGATCATTTCCCACAGCGTAAAGGTGATTCCTTGACTTGAGCAGACAAAAAATATGGTGATTAATATGAATGCTGCACACCCGTTCATGTTAATAATCGAGCAAAGGGGAAGGCTGAAACTTGCTGTTTTATCAGAAACACCCAGGCGATTCTTTGCGCAATCTAGAGTTAGGGGAAGAGCGGCATTTGATGATTTTGAGAAAAAGGCCATCGTCAGTGCGGGGAGCATCGCTCTAGCTGTTCGAACAGAAGAGTGCCCCTTAAATTTTAAGATAAGGGGGAGGACAATAAATCCTTGAATCAAGTTAGCAGCAACAACGCAGAGACCATAGAAAAGGAGCTGCTTAAGTTGATGGGCTTCCGCTTGGATATTTTGGACAAACTGAATCGTAAAGGCAAAAATCCCAATTGGCATGAGCATGATCAGTGTAGAAGTAATTTTCAAGAGAGCAGAGAAAAGGGATCCAAAAAAATCGCGCAAAAGGTGGCTCTGCTCTTTCGGAAGTTTTAAAATGGCAATACTTAAAACCGTAGCGATAAAAGCCATTCCTAAAACATTGTTATCAATAAAGGGTTGCACCAGATTATCGGGGATAATGTTTATGAGAAAAGCGAAGTAACTCCCTTGCGATGGAACTATGTCTATTGCTATCTGTCCAGATTTAACTGGTTGAATAATCAGGAAGAGAATCATTCCAATTGTTGCAGCAATTACTGTTGTAAGGAGGGTATACTTTAAAATCTTTCGAAGGAGAAATCCTGCTTCGCTGAGTGAGGTCATCCGTGTCAAAGTTGAAACGATTGCGAGGAAAATCATCGGCAAACTAATTAATTTGAGCACGGTGATAAAGAGCTTACTCGCGACCTCTGCAAACCCATGAAAGAAAGGGATATTTAAAAAGCCAAAAATCCCTCCCAGAAGAAGAGCAAGGACCATCCCAATATTAAAAATCGTATTCGTTTTCATAGGAAACAAGCTTAACAAAAAAGGTGTTTAAACAGAAGAAGCTCTTTTTTTAAATAGAAGAAGTTCAATGAAAGCGAAACCTCCAAAGACGATAAAGAGGTAGTAGAACTCGGGAGGGAAAGAAATTTTTAGAACGAGGGTAACTAGGACAATGAACTGTGCTGCTGTTGTCACTTTTCCCCAACGAATTGCTTTAATCTCCAAATTCCTCCATGTCCCAGTGATCCCTAAGTAAGAGAGGAAGAGGAAGAGGAAAAAATCCCGGGAGAGCATTGTAGCCACTTGCCAAGTGGCAATTTGTCCCTCAAAAAGGAGAACACTGAGTGTTACATAAACAAAAAATTTGTCCATAACTGGATCAAGAATTGCTCCAAGACGGGAGGTGAAGTGATAACGACGAGCCAGGTAGCCATCAACGCAATCTGAAATCATAGCAAGGATGACAATAATGAGTCGAAGAGGCGTATTTTCAATAATAAAAAGGAGAGCCAAAGGAGCTCGCATAAATGACAGAGTGTTTGGAGGATTTAACATTTTAAGGGAATTTACTCCGCTTTGACACGTTTTTTTCTATATTTCTTATAACAGACAAAAGTAATTACCGTCACACCGAAAGCTAAAAATATAAAAAGATTTAAAGTTTTTATCCTTCCAAGGAGGACTTCATAATTTTGTCCTAGGCGATAAAAAGCAAAAAAACAGACACTTGCCCATATAGAGCAGGCCATGGCATCGCGCCACATAAACTTCTTAAAACTCGCCTTGCTCATTCCCGTTGTCATAAAAAGACAATTGCGGATTCCAAAGGGGATAAAACGGCCAATAACTAGTGCAAGAAGGCCATACTTTTCATAAAAAAAACCCAATCTTTCAAGACGCTCTTTGGGAAGGAGCTTTGCAAAATAGCGAATTTTTAATAATTTGATCCCTACTTTTCGTCCCATCCAATAACAAATCCATGCAGAAAAATAGGCCCCCACAAGGACACTAATAAATAAATGAGGAGTGAGCTCAGGAATCGCTGTAGCTGCTAAAAAAGCCGTTAGTACAATGATCACATCAACGCTAATCGGAATATTAAAGCCGGCAAGCAATATAAGCCCAAAGGTGATCCAGGGAGCATAAGAGCTGTTTTCAATAATAAAATTTACAATTTGTTGCATGAGTTAATTATCCCATAATTCCATAAAAAACAGAAGTCCTCGAGGTAGTGTTGCAAAAATCTCCCATTTCGAATAGGAGATTCCATTTTTCTGAGTTTCCTTTACTAGGCGGCTAAGCCTCTGGCCTCGAAGAGGTC
>CBEWFH010000011.1:0-14981 GCA_965555895.1 uncultured Simkaniaceae bacterium | reverse complement strand
CTTTAAACTTTCTAATTTACTTTTCAAAGATTCAAACATTCTATTGCTTATACAGAGAATCTGATTTAAGTATAGGGGGTCAAGGTATACCTGTGCTTTTCCGTCCCTTTCAAGGAAGAAGGTTGATTCTAGAGCATGCATTATGTTAAAATTTGCATTTTCAATTGTTGCATATATGGAGAACTGAGATGGACCTTAAAGAAGAAGTTTTAGAAATTACTGGATATGAAAAAGTCGTTAAAGTTACTGAATCTAAGTCGGGGCTTCTAGCAATTATTTCGATTCACAATACAACGCTTGGTCCAGGTCTAGGTGGAACACGGATTTATCCATATCAGTCATTCGAAGAAGCCCTTACAGATGCCCTTAGACTATCAAGGGGGATGACCTATAAAGCAGCAGTTGCCCAAGCTGGTGTTGGTGGAGCAAAAAGTGTAATTATTGCTAACCCAAAAATAGATAAAACTCCAGAGCTTCTTAGAGCTTTTGGAGAAGCAGTAAATCACTTAGAAGGAAAGTATATTTGCGCTGAAGATGTAGGATGTAGCCCTGATGATATCGAAACTATCCTACAAACAACGAAGTATGCCTGTGGCGTTCACAACCTCAGAGGAAGTGGCAATCCCTCTTCTTTTACGGCTCATGGAATATTTTTAGGGGTCCAATCAGTCTTACAAGAGCTCGATGGTAGTGATTCTCTAGTAGGGAAAACAGTAGCCATCCAGGGTGTAGGAAGTGTTGGAAAACGCCTTGCAGAGCGTCTATTCTGGGCTGGAGCAAAACTCATCATTAGTGATGTTGATCTCGATATCATTGAGCATTTTGCCCACGAATTTGATGCTGAAAGGGTTTCCCCTGAGGAAATTCTCTCGGTAGAGTGTGATGTATTGGCCCCTTGCGCAATGGGTGGAATTATCAACCAAGAGACGATTTCTAAGTTAAAATGCCGCGCTATCGCTGGTGCAGCCAATAATCAGCTCCTTAAACCCACTGATGCCGACCATCTGCGCGCGAAAGGAATCCTCTATGCCCCTGACTTTGTCGTCAACGCAGGGGGACTTATCAATGTGATGAATGAGCTATCTGTAGAAGGTTATAACGCTACTAAAGCGCGCGATATGATCAATCAGGTCTATCACCAGCTCCTTCAGATCTATGAGATCGCCCAACAAAATGGCGTTTCTACCCACCAAGCATCTGTGAGCCTTGCTGATCATCGTCTTGAAAAAGGGATCGGTAAAAGAACTGAAGATCTCTGCTTCCGTTTTGCTACCACTACCCCATAAAATTGGATTTTCAGAAATATAAATCCTTTTTAAGTTTCTTATTATAAACGATAGATAGAATCAGAGAGTGTTGAGAATCTGCAAATCACTGGCTTTCTGTTTTTGTAATTAAAAATCCTCCGTTGCCATATGAGTTCCAACTATCTGTAGTTATTGAGGGTTGATAAATTCCACAAATTAATATTCCGGTGTTTTATAGCGATTAGCAATAAATTTCTGATAAGCATCTAGCTAAGAGAGGCGAGGGGTCAAATAGAGATTATCATAACGTCTGATAATATACGTTATGTTTAAAATAAGCCCTGGCTAAAAGAGCTTTGGGTGTTATTCTTTACTCATTAGGAAAAGCGTCGTATGGTTTTATAGCTAAATTATTTGGAGTTACAAGAGCTGCTGTGTTAAAGTTACATCAACCTTTAAAAATAAATCACTTAAGTCTTTTATCACCGAAGAATTTCACGTAAGTAGTTTCTATAGAGTCGCTTATGGGTCTCCTTGTAGAGTTTTTTGTCGACTCATATCTCGCTAAACAACTTATTATCAATAACTGCTATATTCATTAGATCTTTATAAAAACTTGAACAATTAATAAATAATAGGTATAATTGAACTAAGGGTAAATACAAACCCATACGGGAGAGGACTAAATTCATGACAGATACAGTTGAAGGAATTTCAAGTTCTGATAGCTCAAATTCTAGTTCTAGCATCATGGCCCAATGGCTTGCAACGCAAGAAGACAAGAGTCAAGACTCTAGTCAACAAGTTGGTGCTGGATCAGTAAGCTTTCAGTTAGAAATGCAGGCAGCCATGAATAGCATAACTCAAGGAAGTTCTGCGGAGCAAAAAGAAGCCTCACAAGATGCTCAAGATGAAGGTTTCCAGGCGCCTCCAGTTCCTATATTTTAAGGTTTATTTCGAATTGAAACTATCAAGCCCTCATTTTTTGAGGGCTTTTTTTTTGACTTTTGAATCTCTCAGAGATAGAGTAAAGATAGGAAGAGGAGGAGATCATGAGTGGTGGAGTATCAGGTGTTGGGAAGTCGGGAAGCGTTCCCCAAGAGCCCCCAAAAGAACCAGAAACTAATGAAAATCAGTTAGATGCTATTAATATGTTTAATGATCTAACACAAATTCTAACCTCTCTTGCAAGCGAAGCAAAATTAGGGGAAAAAAAATAATGGCTAGTGGTGTTTCAGGGCCAGACGGGAGCGATCCAACTCAAGAGCCTAAGCAACTGCAGACTGGGATGACCAAGATGTACAGCGCTGCAAAAGCCCCTGGCTTTTCCCAGATGCTTGAACATTGGTTCCCCGGACAGGTCACTCAGGAAATGGTCACCTCCTTCGAGCAAGGGGTGATGCAAATGATCTCTAATAGTCTTAATGAAGCTAAGACTCAGCATAAAGTCGTCCAGGATGAGATCAAACGACGGATCGATGAGGGCTGATTTTTATCTATTGATCTGCTATTCTTAACTTCCATGATGAAAAATTTTATTGTCGAAGATCCAAAAAGGGTCGATAAGCTTCTAGCTGAGCATTTTCCCGATCATTCCCGGAGTTATTTTCAGTTTTTGATTGAGGATGGATCTGTCACCTGTAATGGAAAAAAGGTGAAAAAGCGAGAGGTCCCAAAAGGGGGAGATGAGATTCAAATATTTTTTTTGAGCTCCCCTGAAATTGAACTCACCCCAGAAAATATCCCCTTAAATATCCTTTATGAAGACGATGAGATCATTTGTGTGAATAAACCTGCTGGGATGGTCGTTCATCCTGCCCCCGGTCATCCAAGTGGAACCTTTGTGAACGCCCTTCTCTATCACTGCCGCTCTCTCCCTCCTCAAGATCTCCGTCCGGGGATTGTCCACCGCCTCGACAGAAATACCTCTGGTGTCCTACTTGCTGCCAAAACGATAAAAACTCACCAAAAACTGATCGAAGCTTTCAGCAATCGAGTGATAGAAAAGGAATATCTCGCCATCGTTGTGGGAAATCCGGGCGATGTGACTGTCGATCTGCCGATTGGACGCCATAAGGTCAAAAGGAAGGAGATGGCAATCATGAAAGATGGGCGCCACGCCACGACCCATTTTGAAACTCTTGAATCAAAGGAAGGGGTTTCTCTGATTAAAGCAAAACCAATCACTGGAAGGACCCATCAAATCCGTGTGCACCTAAAACACCTTAAAACACCCGTTCTTGGCGACTCTCTCTATGGCCCTGAAAAACTCAGCCGAAAGCTAGGCATTGAAAGGCAGCTCCTCCACGCAAGGCAACTCTCTTTCCCTCATCCAATCACTGGTAAAAGGATTGAAATCGAGGCCCCTATTCCTCAAGACTTTGGAAAAGCAAAAATTTTCTTAAATTTCTAGATTAATATCATTCTGATCGATTAATATAAGCCTGTGAATGATAATTGCGTTAAGCAGATCGCAACAACCACAAGGATCGAAATATGAAAGAATTTGTTGAGTATATCGTTAAAAATCTCGTAGACAACCCAGACAAAGTAAAGATTAATGAAATCGGGGGAACTCATACCCTAATTATTGAGCTCAGTGTTGAAAAGGCCGACATCGGTAAAATCATCGGTAAAAAAGGGAAGACGATTAATGCAATTCGGACCCTTTTAATGTCAGTTGCTTCTCGCAATGGAATCCGCGTCAATCTTGAAATCCTTGAAGAAGAAGAAGGCGGAAAAGTTGCTGCAGAAGAAGCTCAATAGATCAGCTCTAAGTTGAAAGAATGGTCTTGGTATCCAAGACCATATTTCCCTTTGTAATTAAAGGTAGCTCTAGGCGCTGTCTGCAGAGCCCACTTCACAGTAAACCCTCCTCCAGCGGCAACAAGAAACCGCGATGGATAATACCCATCCACATTGAGAGTACACCCTCCAAAACTGCTCCATTCCCTTCCACCATTAAACCGTTTTTCCCAAAGTCCCCCAAATTGGACGTAAGGTGTAATGGTTTTTTTCATAAGGTGGAAACAGTGAGCAAAGTCCATCCCTACTTCGCTTTGGATAAAATTAGAATTTTTGCTCGATAGATCTAGGTTCAGACTATCAGCCCCATGTTCATCAAAGCTTCCCTCATGTTGATAGAGATAGTCAAGGCTTATAAAGGGACCAAGGTGCGTTTGATTGACAGAAAATTGAAAGGCTCCTTTAAGATGTCCTGAGGCCTCGAAACCATGATGATTGGCCTTTGCGTGACGACTAAAGGGAAGAAACCCTCCAACTCTAATCTCTCTTTGAGTTGAATAGTAGTCATACCCTAAAATAGCAGCAGCTTCAAGAAAACCTACTTGCGAGCCTAACCGTCCAAAAAGGGCTCCATAAACTCCCTGAATCCTTCCATCACCCCTTTTCTTCTTCCAGTTTATGTCTGAGTTTGTGTAACCAACACTTCCTCCTATCTGAAACTCTGGAAAGAGAAAACCATCCATCCCAATGGCAACACCGGGAGTCAGGGCATTATATCCTGGCTCTTTTTCATGGCTATTTTCCTCAGATACTCCAATAAGTGGTGCAACCCAAAAATGGTATCCATCTTTTTCTTCCATACAAGAACGGGTCCTCACCTCTAGTCTATTAAAGAGGGCATT
This sequence comes from uncultured Simkaniaceae bacterium, assembly GCA_965555895.1. GTDB lineage: Bacteria > Chlamydiota > Chlamydiia > Chlamydiales > Simkaniaceae > Neptunichlamydia. The sequence goes on along the minus strand of CBEWFH010000011.1, from coordinate 10,087 downwards.
GCGCAAATAAAGGGTACTTGCTTGTTTCACTACTGAAAGAGAAGTAAAAAGAGAGGGTTGCATGTCTAGGAGAGATTTTTCTATCGACTCTACTGTCGTAACAAAGCGGAGAGAGTTGATCACATTATAGAGATCACTTCCTGCAGGTGGATCTCTTTCATCTAAACAGCGGGCAACTTTTTCAGCATTTTTACTTAACCCCTGCAGAGAACTAACAGGAAGAAGGCTAATTTGGAAAAAGACGTTATTTGCATCATAAGATAGAGCTCCAAAAAAGAGAGGGAAAGGATCGCTAATATGATCAAAAACCCCAGTAACCCCGGTCGTCGTTTGAACAACTGCATAATTTAAAGGCTCCACATAAAGAGCAGACTGAGGAGAAAACACAAATGTAGAGTTCGGCTGAATGGTGATAGATTCTGTTACATTGACAAAATCATTTATTGTAGGCGTCAGCTCAACATCTAGTGTCGACCCAGAAGTAAGAATTTGTGTTCCAATAAGATTAATCGTTCCAATTCCACCATCTCCTGGAGAAAGAGTTCCACTTACTGTCACATCTTTAGTGATCGTTCCTACCCCTCCAAGCGTTGCTCCTCCATTAATATTAAGGGATCCCGATGCACCAAAAGTGCTATTAACAATGAGGGTTCCTCCAGCAACGGTTGTTGGTCCATTAACAACTTGAGGAGTCGAAAAAGTAAGAGTTCCACTCCCTTGTTTAATAAGAGTGCCCCCACCATTCAATGTCCCCGCGAATGTTCCATCAAATAACTGATCAAATACTAAGGTTCCAGCTGTTATTGTAATAATAGGGCCCTGAAGACTATTTGTGTTTCCTTGGAGAACACCTGCGCTAACAGTTGTCCCTCCGCTGTAGGTGTTTGCTCCAAGGAGGACTAAGGTCCCCGCCCCATCTTTTATAAGTCCCCCATTCGAAATCACACTGCTGATTATCATATCTTCTACAGCTGTTCCGTTATTAATATCAAAAGTTGGTATTGAGCCAGAAAAGCCAAGGGTTCCACCAATTGTTGCTGTTCCATTGTTTGTTGCATCAAAAGTAACTGTTCCGCCAGCTAATAAAATAATAGGTCCATTAAGAGAGGTATTCCTCATTGTCAACGGGTTGGCACCAAGGGTTAAAATTCCTCCATCTTGAGAAACAGATCCTCCTAAATAATTCAAAACCCCAAGGGTTTGATCATTTCCATTTAAGAGAAAACTTCCTCCATTCACTGTCATTGTTGTTCCAGGAGAAAATTGATCTGCAAATGAGGTAGAAAGAGAGCCTCCATTAATAGTAATGTCCCCACCAGCCGCATCGTTCCCTGCACTCATAGCAAAAATGAGCTCTCCAGAATTTACCGTAGTTAGGCCTTCATAGATATTAGGAGCCGATCCATTGAATTGAAGTGATCCCTCTCCAATTTTTGTTACTCCCCCTGCTCCAGAAATCACCCCGGTGATATTCATATCGATAGCTGCTGTTCCATTTCCAATATCAAACTCATGAACATCTCCTCCCAAATTAAGGGTTCCAATTGTAGCGGTTCCATTAACTGCTGGATCAAAAACGACATCCCCTGCCCCAGTGAGAGAAACAGTTCCTCCTGTAAGCGAGGTTCCCCCTCTCATCTGCAGTGCAACCGTTGATGAGGTCAAAGTAAGGGTGCTCGTGGTATTTATGACTCCACCTATAAAATCAAAGGCATTGATTGTTTCATTAAATGCTCCCATATCGAAAGTTCCCGATTTAAGCAAGATGTCAAAATCATTATTAATCTGATTGTCTTTCAATAGAGTGAGTGTTCCTCCATCGATGAATACATTACCAGCAATACTTGTAACCCCTGCTCGATTCAAAGACAATGTTCCTTCAAGAACTGAAGTGAACCCGGTATAGGTATTGGAAGCTCCCCCACTAAACTCCAGCCGGCCAGCTCCAATCTTAGTTATTCCTCCTCCTTCTCCAGAAATTACCCCAGAAATATTCATATCGATAGCTGCTGTTTCATTGGCAATATTGAAGTTGTGCGTCAATGCTCCCAATGCCACTTTTCCACTAAGAACCGCTGTCCCATTATTCGTTGCATCAAAAACAATATCCCCTAAGCCCGTAAATACAAGATCGGGAGTTATCTCCACATTCCGCACAGTCAAAGCCGTCGTATTACTTGTAAGGGTTAAAGTCCCTCCCCCTGTAGTGAATTTTCCAGCTTGGTAAATTAGCTGACCAATCGTCTGGTCGAACGTATCAAGATCAAATGTCCCATCTGCATCTCCAATAGTCACAGTTGAACTATTCCCAATTTGGTCTATAGCCCCCATCTTTAAAGTTCCAAATGAAATAAGAGCATTTCCGGGCATCGCAGGGACCCCGGCCGCAGCAAGAGTTATCCCAGCCGTATCAAGTGTAGTATTTATCGTGGTCAGTCCTGTATAAGTGTTTGCAGCAGCTCCAGTAAAAAAAACCTGACCATTATTTCCTGTCTTTGTAATGGTTCCTGCTCCCGATAATACACCTGATAGTGTAAAAGTACTTGCGACGTTATGATCGATGGTCAAGTTACTGCTCAAGGTTACCGCACTTGAGATTATATGCCCTCCAGCTAGGGCTGGTATGCTAATTAAAGCATTACCAGAACTTGTTTGGAAATTGAGAGTATTAGACGCAATCGTGTATGCATTGGCGTTATTAAAGCTGGCCGTTCCAACCGTCACAGGTTGAGTAAGAGAAACAGTCCGAGGCGCTATAATAACATCTAAAAATTTTGCAACATCATCAACAGCTATAGGAACTGCTGCTGGCAACCAATTTGCTGGAGTACTAACATTCCAAACTCCACCGGCAGCATTAGCCCAATCAGATGTTGTTGCTGATAGAGAAGAACTGGCAATAAAAATGGGTATCACATATTTTGCAAATGTCATACCCTTCTATTAAAAGAAAAATTCTTTTATTTCATCTAAGAATCTACTTGTGCTCTTCTTGAGTTGTAATCTTCATTCCTTGAGTGTGCCAAAAGGTAACTGCTGATCCCACTGAAAAGAGAGCAAATAGTGCTGCAAAACCTGAAAGATTTTTAAGGAGGATAGAGGTCCCCACTACCCCGAGAACCGCAAAAGCAATCAGTGAATACCGAATGATGGCTTTCATGTCCTTAGCAATTGTCTCATCAGGTTTGCCCTTTGGATTCATATTTAGCTTATAAACCAGCCATAATGTTTGAGTGGAACCAAGGATTAGTGGAGTGAAAGCTGCAGATGTCAGTGACCCCATTTTAACCGCAATTCCAGTCCCGGATGCAGCAATGATAGTTAGAGCTAACGTGAGGATCAAAGCTCTTTGTCGACTTTGCTCTGGCTTTTCTAAAATTTCTTTATGATAAGCTTGAACACTTTTAAAGATCTCTTGGGGCATTTGCCTCAAAGAAGCAAATTTTGCTGAAATATTTTCCATAATAAACTCCATAAATATTAAATAAAATTAGCATAATTATAATTATTTAATATTAAAAAAGAATTATAAAAAATATTTTAATTATTTTTTTATAAAGTGCTGGTTATTATTGGTCTAGACGGGGTAGATATGGGGCAATCATCGCCTTGCGAGAATTGAGCCCTCCAGCATTGTAGCGGAGGATGGCGATTGGGAGATCTTGGGGGTTTTCAGGGAGGATATGCTTGATAGGAAGGAAGCTCTCCTTGAAGACCTGGGAGAGTTCCCGACCATTATTTCCGGTAAATTCAACCTCAAAATTTAGCTTTTGGGCAGCTCTTGAGGATTTAAAACCACTGAGGAAGAGCTTGAGTTTTTCAATCGCAAGCTCGGTATGAGGGACCCAAAACCACATTTCATCTTGGTGGCCATAAGAGAGTTTCCCCCCTTTGAAGAGCTCTTCGGCACTTGCAATCGTTGAGATGGTATGGAGATGGAGCATGATCTCTCGGTTATTGGCATAAATGCTAAGGGCCTTTTCGTACCACCGCTTACGTAGTTTGGGGGCCACTTTCTTAAAGATAGGATAGTTACGAGCAAAGATCTTGGTTTGTCCCACTCGGTTACAATAGCTCAAAATCTTAGTATCGGTAAATATGTTAGAGCTTTCTCCTTTGAGAGCTCTATCAAAGTTCTCATCAACCCCTTGCTCTTTGTGCTCATAGACTTTGCTATAGAGGGAATAAAAATCTTTATTCTGCAAGAGGCGGTCTGCTGCTTTCGAGGTAAAATCGTGATCTTCCTTGATGTCCTCGAAATTAACAATCTCCACTTCTTTTTTAAGAATCAAAGTCTTTAGCCGATTTAATAGAGAACCCATGCAATCAACATCAACACGAGAAACTTTTGTGAGGAGATCAGTATCATCTAAAATTGCATAGATAAAATGGATATATTCTACCATTTCACGTTTGGGATCAACGTAGTGGTGACAACTGCCCCGAAGAATTTTTTTCTTTTGAAGAAGGCGTTGGTAGAGACGGATTCCTTGAACGGTATCGAGACTTTTTGAAGCCTCTTTGAGTTGCTCATCGACCTCTTTTTCAGTCATTCCTCCAAGCCCATACTGGTCATTAATCTTAAAGGCCATTTCAGCAACGATCGCATTAGAGGATTGGGCATCACTAATAATCACCTTTGGAGGAGAATCGGTATGGAGGGCACTTTTATGGTGGTCGATAACACTGATGATTTGAAGATATGAAGGGATTTTCATCTCTTCCCGATTACAAAAATCGCGGAGGGTAACTGTCCCGAGTGTCTCTTTTTGGAGATCGCTTGCATTAACAATTCCAATGGGAATCTGGCGACCCTCTATATCTGTTTGGTTCACTGTAAGATAGGAATAATTTCCAATCCGGGAGCGGATCTCCTCGATATCGGTCCGCTGGCTCAAATATTGTGGAGCAAAACCAAAGACTTCTGTCTTGATACGGAAGGCAATATTGAGGCTATCAACATATTTCCGAATCGCATTAAAAGCATCAGAGAGCATTTTGACGAGGATTTCAAGTTGATTGAAAATTTGGGAGCGGTTTTCTGTGAGAATACCATTTTTATCGAAAAGCTCTGATTTAAGGGGGGAGCGGAGCCAAGCAATGATCTGGGAGAAATTGACAATCTCTACTTTTTCAACAGAGAGGGAAAATTCTTCAAAACTCGATTCAATCCCTTTTTCAATCCCAAGAACTTTAACGAGATAATCATTCACAAACTGAAGTTGATGGGGAGGAAGCTCTTTTGTAGGGGCACACTCATTAATTTTCATCTCAAGAAGGGAACGGATCACCTTGGAGACATAATCAACCGTTACCTTTTTTTCTGCAAAACAGGAGATCAGTTGAATATGGAGATTTGATTCAAACCACATGAGGCAATTATTGAGTGACATGACAATCTGACGGACACCTTCGACATCAATCGTCCGCCAATCACCAATATAATACCCCTCCTTGTCTGTTAAAACTACAGCATTCCGCTGCCGCTCATGATCAAAACTTAAAGCTAAATCGTTGGTATGTTTACGGATCATCCCCCGTTGTGTCATTAAGTCAAGACTTGTTAAAGTAAGGGAAAGGCGTGTTTTAGCGAGGCAACTGAAGACATCTCCACCAAAAAGATCGTTAAAAAGAATCCCAATCTCCACTTGTGTAACAGGAGGACCTCCAGGAATATTCCAAATGTGGAGCCCTTCACTCACTTGAGCTGCAAAGGCATCGACCCACCCCCAAAAGCTAGCAACAGTAGTATCGAGATCGGGAGAGTTATGAGCAGTGACAAAGTGTGTCCCAGGATAACTTTTACCCATTCCAATAGGGAAATACAATTGATAGGTGTCTCTGGGGATCCATTTTCCGACAATTTTTCCCCGAATTTTATAATTTTCCTGAGCACTCAATTTAGAAAACTGGTTGAGCCAAAGTTCAAAAGAAGAAAAGGTATACTGTTCAAGGATTCTTTCTTTTTGAATGGCTGATATAAAATCGACAACTTCTTTCAAAAGAAAGGTAGGTTCGGGGGCTTTCAAAATTAAATCTACTAAGGTTCGATTAACAAAATCCCCTTTATCGTGAGCATTTTTTTCTTGAAATTCTTTTTCTTGAAAATTTGAAAAAACGGAATCAAGTCCTTCAAATTTTTTTGATTCGAAGGGAAACTCCCCTAATAACTTCCCTTCAGATTGTCTTTTTGCCATGTATAAATCGCACTTTTTAAATACGGACTGAGCAGGACTCGAACCTGCGACCGTCCGCTTAGAAGGCGGATGCTCTGTCCAGCTGAGCTATCAATCCACTGATTGATGTGGATTTTAGTCATAAGAAAAATGAATTTCAAGTATATTTGTCTCAAATGACTATTGATGGAGGTCAAGTTGACGTTTAATATCGGTGAAATTGAGGTAGGAAAGGACCACCCCCTAGTGGTGATATCGGGACCTTGTGTGATAGAAAGTGAAGCCCATGCCATGCAAACGGCGGAAGAACTAAAAAAAATATTTAGTGATGTGGGGGTTCAGTTTATTTATAAGTCAAGTTATGACAAAGCGAATCGTTCTTCAATCGATTCATATCGCGGGCCAGGGCTCAAAGAGGGGCTCCGAATACTGAAAAAGGTTAAAGAAGAGCTCGATGTTCCCGTCTTTACCGATATTCATCATCCGGAAGAAGCGGCCCCTGTTGCAGAAGTATGTGCAGCCCTCCAAATCCCAGCTTTCCTCTGCCGCCAAACAGATCTTCTGGTTGCAGCAGGAAATACTGGAGCTGTCATCAACATCAAGAAAGGACAGTTTCTGTCCCCTTGGGATATGGAACACGTTGTGAAAAAACTCCTTTCAACAGGAAATAAAAAAATTATCCTTACCGATCGTGGGACTACCTTTGGATATAACAACCTAGTCTCCGATATGAGGACGATTCCGATCCTCCAAAAATTTGGGTTTCCTGTTTGCTTTGATGCCTCCCATTCAGTACAACTCCCTGGGGGAATGGGGGCAATGTCAGGTGGACAACGGGAGTTTATCCCCACACTTGCAAAATCTGCCCTTGCTGCAGGAGCAAACCTCCTTTACATCGAATCGCATAACGATCCTGAAAAGGCGCTTAGCGATAAACACTCAGTGATGCCTTACGATGCTCTCAAAACTCTGTTAAATGAGGCACGTCCCCTTTATGAGCTGATTCAAAGAGGGTCTAATTGATTAAAAGATCGACTCTTTTTTCCTTTCTCTTCTTAGCTCTTTTTACTGGGGTGGTGGTTTTTCAAGCCTTTTACTCGCCAAAAAGGATAAAAAGCATTGAGGAGACCCTAATGGAAGAAGTCTCGATGCCTAAAAATGAAGGGAAACACCCCATTAAGCAAATGCGAAGTGGCGTTTCAAAAGACCTTTGGATTTCAAATAGTGAAAAGGGACGTCTCCATCACCATATCGAAAGTCCCCGCTCGATTTTAATAGCTGTTCCTCATGGGAATCATTTTAAACTCGTCGAACAGATGATTGGAATGAAATGTTATTTTCAAGAAAAAATCGAAGAGGAAGATGGGGTCACTACTCAAAATATTCGGTATCTTCAGTCTGGGGAAGGGACCTATCGGTATACCGACCACTTCTTCGATGCCCAAAGCGTTTTTTTTGCCCTTTATCGCTTGCCTGGAGAAACATTAACGACACATCTCGATACAAAAGACGCTTACCTCAAAGGTGTTGCTGAAGAGGTTTCTCTCTCTTTTTCTGATGGATCTCCAAATTTTCATGCAGAAAAATTCAAAGCACAAATCAGGCCTCAAGGAAGTGTAAAATGAATGGCTGGCTAATTTTATTAACCTCCATGGCTCCTCTCCTTGCTGAGATTCCTCCTTATGATATCTCTTCAGACCTTTCTTCCGATACTGCCTCTTATAATGGGGATGTTTTGGTTCTAAAGGGAAATGTTACTTTAGACCACGATCTTGGGCAAATGAAGGCACAAGTTGCAACACTAAAAAAGGGGGAGCCCACTCTCGAATTTTCAACGATTTCCCTTCAAAAGGAGGTTTCCATTTTCTTTGAAAACCAAGGAAAAATCTTTTCTGAAGAGGCTTTCCTCGATTTTCAAACCTTGACAGGGACCATTTCTTCAAATGATTATCCCGTCATCTATAAAGGAGAAGAGATCAATCTCTTTTGCAAAGAGATTGATCTAGCTTTAAGGCATGAGAGTCCGAATTTTGAAATCTCTTCTATTACAGCTAAAGAAGAGGTTCATATCGACTACCAAAATGATTTTCACATCGATTGCGATAAGGCCCTCTATGAAAATGATACTCTTGTTGCAACAGGAAATGATTTTTGCTACCTCAACCATCTTGATGATACTGCTGTTGCAAAAAAAATTACTCTGGATCTAAAAACCGATCTTCTCACATTAGAAGCGCCAAATGGAAAGCTTTCTTCTATTTTTTTTCCTGACGACCCCAACCGCAAATGTCAATTCGCCTCCCGTCTCTTAACATGGGATCATCAAAATGATCTTCTAACATTAAAGGGAGGAGTGGTTATTCATGATCCTCTCTTTGGAACGCTCATTGGGGAAGACATCTTTTCTCTTAAGCAAAGAAAGCATTTTGGAAAGCGAGTGATTCAATCGATAGAAACAGAAGGAAAAACCATTCTCTCCTCTAACAATTCAGAAACACTTACCTCATATGGAACATTAAAAATTGATCGAGATGAGCTCTCACTCACCTGCATGAGTCCTCCCGATAAACAACTCATCTATGAAAAAGATGATCTCCTCTTATATGCTGACAGTGCGCGCATCGAATACTCTTTTCAAGGGCTAGAGATTAAACCCCATGCGATCTATTTAGATGGAAATGTCCAAATCTTTTCCCATGACATCAGCCACCCTTTAAGAAAAGGAATTGCAGATCATATTATTCACTATCCACTCTCTAAACAAACCCACCTCCTAGCAGATGTTGGAAATCATGTCTTATTTTGGGATGATGAAAAAAACCTCTCTTTGAGTGCCCCTGAAATTCTCATTGAACACGATGGAGAGGAAGAAGTTGTAAAAGGGATTGGAACAGTCCACTTTACCTTTACCGAAGAAGAAGGGAAACGGATAGAAGAACTACTACCTCGTAAGGAGTCCTAAGTGATACTAAAAGTGAAAGATCTCACAAAATCTTATTCAAAAAAAAAGATTGTAAATGGTCTCTCCTTCAGCGTCCGCGAAGGGCAAGTAGTAGGCCTTCTTGGCCCCAATGGTGCGGGGAAAACTACTGCCTTCTATATGGCCATTGGGCTCATCAAACCTGACAGCGGCTCTGTCTATTTTCAGGAAGAGGAAGTCACTAACTCTCCCGTTCACACCAGGGCAAAAATGGGAATGGGATACCTTGCCCAAGATCCTTCTGTCTTCCGCAACCTTACCGTTGAACAAAATATCCTCTGCATCCTCGAAACCCTTCCCATCTCTCGCCAAGAACGAAAACGTCGCCTTGAAGAACTCATGCAAGAATTGCACCTGACCCCTCTCGCCAAAAAACGGACTGCTACCCTCTCAGGAGGTGAGCGCCGCCGTCTTGAAATTACCCGCTCCCTCGTCACTAATCCCCGCCTCCTCCTTCTCGACGAACCCTTTGCTAATATTGATCCCCTTACTATTTACGATGTAAAGTTGATGATCCGCCACCTTACTTCAAAAAACATCAGCGTCCTCATTACTGACCACAACGCCCGCGAAGTTTCTTCCATTGTCGACCACTCCTATCTTATCCAAGAAGGAAGGGTGACACATTCAGGAACCATCGCTGATCTCCTAGCAAGTAAAGATGCCCGCTCCACCTACTTCGGAGAAGACTTCGAACTTTAAAAACAAAAATTGATCAGTCAGGATGAGAAAAGAAATGGATCCTAATTGCTCAATCTCTGTTAAAAAATATCTTTACAGAAATTTAATGAATTCGTCATATTTTCTCACTAAATAACCCACCTTACGCAATTAGGGAGAAAGAATAAACATGACAAATCCCGTTGAAAATACTGAGAGCGCCGATTCAACTCTGAAGTGCGACATTAGCCACCCCTCTACTAAGCTGGCT
>CBEWFH010000010.1:0-15246 GCA_965555895.1 uncultured Simkaniaceae bacterium | reverse complement strand
AAGTGAGATAGTGATCGAGGGTCCTCGGGATTTGATCTTATAAATTCTAGATAAGCCCTTTCAACCTTTGATTGCTCATCTTCTCCACTAAGAGCCGCGATTTGGGCTTCTATGGGGGTCCTTCCGAAAGTTGAAGTCGCTATAATTGCCTTGTTACTTCTCTTGATTCTTTTTCGTAGCTTCCTCCCACCTATCAAGAGTTCCTACAGTCACTTCAAGGCTAGGATGGTATGCAAGAATTAAAAGGGTTGAAGAAATATGGAGATAACTGGGGTTGAGGAGGCCAAATGAAGTCAAGAATCCCAGCGCTAAAAGAGAGAGTCCAACGCGAGAAACCTTTGACAGTACCACAAAAATTTTGCTTGCTTTTTCACATTCAGCAACCTTTATTTCGAGGACATCCTTAGTCCATGTGGTGATTGGGTTCATACAGAAAAATTATTTGGAAACAAGAAATTTTAAGCTTTCTTTCTGCAGTTTCTGGTAGAGACTTTTAAGTCCATTGGAACGGCTAGGAGAGAGAGCTTCGAAAAGGCCAATTTCCTTGAGAAAAAGGGGGGGGCATTTAAAGACTGCCTCGGGAGATTCTCCATCATAGGTCTGAATAAGGAGCTGAGCAAGACCCGCAGAGATCAGAGCATCAGAGGTTGCCTGTAGGGCGAGGAGACCCCCTACGCATTCTACCTTTAAATAGAGGAGACTTTGACAACCAGCAACGAGGTTTTCCTCTACTTGATCATCAGGAGACATTGGAGGGGCAGCTTGGCCGAGCTCTATGATCAGTTGATACTTTTCTTCTTGAGAGTTAAAAGGATAAAAACTTTCTTTAAGGAGATTTTGTTTCTCTATGCAGCTGCGGTATTCCATAGTAAAAGATTATAAGATTATACAGCTATTAATGCCTTAGAAAAAAAATTCAGAAATTGCTTGATGACTTTCTCCAAGTAGATCGCTGATAGTCCAAATTCTTTGTTGACCATCATTTACTGTTGCAAAGATTGGAGGAGAAAAGCCTTGGTTTTTCAATTCCAAGCTCGTGATATAACTTTTAATACTGTCCTCTATAATAGCTGTAAATTCTCGTGTTTCTTCCGGGTTCTTACAGATATGGAGGAAGTATGCGGCTTTGACTTTAGCAGGGATATATTCAGCAGCAATAAGTCCATATTCTTTTCTTTGGAGTGCACTTAGACTATCTGTGGCTTGGTCAAATTCATTTTTATCCCAAGTACTCCAGTTACCCTGGATTTCTTGTGTTAAATCGCTAATAGATTTTTGAACCGTTTCGAATTCAACCTCTACTTTCTGTGCAACCTTTGCCCAATACCAAACTCGTCCTATAAGATTTGCTTGATTCTTAGTTAGGGTAGTTCTTTTTTTGAGTGCCAGCTTACCCCATTTAGCAGTTCCCTCGTCATGCTCAGCAAGCTTACCAAATTCGAGTGTCCTATTTTTTAGATGGAGAATGCCATATTCTTTACCTCCAATTTTGATTCCGTCATATAGGACGCGGCGGTAAAAAGTGACACCAACTACGAAGATCACACTGGCAACCATAGCAGCACCAACAGGTGAGATGACAGGTGCTAATAAGATGGCAGCAGCAGCTACAGCGCCAAGAAGTAAAACCCCTGCAGCAATCATAGCCACATAGGTAGCGATTTTATAGAGTTTTTCATTTGATCTGTTTGAAACTGCCGATTCTGAAAGGTTTACAGCGCAATACTTTTGATACTGGCTATCAGAGGAGTAATGAGGGGGCTTTTGAGGAGCTGTAGGAGGAATTTGTGCAACACTCATTAATAAACCTTAATTATCTATTATTGGTTTTTATAGTAATATTATACCATAAATATGGTTAATTTAATATTATAAACAAAGATATTATTGTAATACATAATAATTAAAATTTTAATTTTACACCCGTTTATTTTCTTTAGAATAAATGCCTCGTTATATAGAATCTGAGCACGTCAAAACCCAAATGGCCGCTTAGGGCGTTATTACGGTTTCAAGCAATGTTGACAAATTTTTACTGATAATGAATAAGAGTATGTATGCCTAAAGAAGACACAATCAAGCTAGAAGGAACTGTTGAAGAACTGCTCCCAAACATGACCTTCCGAGTCACCTTAGAGAACGGAATGACCGTTCATGCCCACCTTTGTGGAAAAATGCGCATGCGCAATATTCGCGTGTTTGTTGGAGATACTGTTAAAGTAGAAATGTCTCCATATGACCTCTCTAAAGCGCGTATCATCTATCGCCAAAGATAATTAAAATTATCATTTTTCTACCTATTATGATCAATTTATAGCTGAAAATATTTTAGCTTTACTCTGTCAAAAAAAGGGAGGTAAGAAAAAAACCTCGATAAGTTTTAGGTTTATGGTTGCATTTATTTTATCTCATAGCTAAGCTTTGATGCATTCGCTTGAAAAGCGTAAGCGTCTACGCCGTTCCACATCACCTTTGTTGAAGGATGAAGATGATATGAAAGGGCGTTGACCCTTAAGTTAAAAGTGCCCAGATAGCTCAGGGGTAGAGCATTTGCATGGTAAGCAAAAGGTCGTAGGTTCAACTCCTATTCTGGGCAGAGAAAGCAAAGCTAAATTGAATTGATATAGATTAGGAGCCTAATCGGAGGATAACTACACATGGCTAAAGAAACATTTCAAAGGAACAAGCCCCACGTTAATATCGGAACCATTGGGCACGTCGATCACGGTAAAACAACACTAACAGCTGCTATTACTTCATTCCTTGCAAAAAAAGGTGGAGCAAAAGCGCGTGACTACGCTTCAATTGATAATAGTCCTGAAGAAAAAGCACGTGGAATTACAATTAACTCAAGTCACGTTGAATATGAAACAGACAGTCGTCACTATGCTCACGTAGATTGTCCTGGGCACGCTGATTATGTCAAGAACATGGTTACTGGTGCTGCGCAAATGGACGGGGCGATCCTTGTTGTAGGTGCTACAGATGGCCCGATGCCTCAGACAAAAGAACACGTTCTTCTGGCTAGGCAAGTTGGAGTTCCATCACTTGTTGTTTTTCTCAACAAAATGGACCAAATCATGAAAGGTGACGAAGAACTAGTAGAGCTCGTTGAAATGGAAATCACCGAGATGCTTGAAGCTCAAGGTTACAAAGATTGTCCGATTGTCCGTGGGTCTGCACTAAAGTCTCTAGAAGGAGATGCAGAGTGGGAAAAAGGCATTGAAGAGCTTATGAAAGCTGTTGATGAGAAGATCCCAACTCCCGAACGTGAGGTGGACAAGCCTTTTCTAATGCCTATTGAGGATGTTTTCTCGATCTCAGGACGAGGAACTGTTGCTACAGGGCGTGTAGAAAAAGGTATCATTAAAATTAATGATAAGATTCAAATTGTTGGTCTTCGTGATACACGTGAGAGTGTTGCAACGGGACTAGAGATGTTTAACAAACTTCTTGACGAAGCTCGAGCAGGGGAGAATGTTGGAGTTCTTCTCCGTGGTGTAGAGAAAGGTGATGTTGAAAGAGGAATGGTACTTGCTGCTCCTGGAACTTGCAAACCCCATACAAAGTTTACTGGAACGGTTTATATCCTTAAGAAAGAAGAAGGAGGGCGCCATAAGCCATTCTTCACTGGATACCGTCCTCAGTTTTACATCCGCACCACAGACGTTACAGGAACAGTGACCCTACCTAAAGGAACTGAAATGGTAATGCCTGGAGATAGTATCGAGTTGACAGGAGAGCTGATTCAACCAGTTGCGATGGAAGAAGGAATGCGTTTTGCCATCCGTGAAGGCGGACGAACCATTGGTGCTGGAACGGTTACCAAAATCATCGAATAATCGATTTGATATGCGAGAAAGAGGTTTTAGCTAGCCTCTTTTAGTGCTCTTAAAGGGAGCGATTTGGGTGTGTAGCTTAGTTGGTAGAGCAGCGATCTCCAAAGTCGCAGGTCGGGGGTTCGAATCCCTCCGCACTCGGTTAGAGATGATCTTCCTTGAAGACTCTCTTAAGATTTTGATTAGGAATCAATGAAAAAAAAGCCAGGGATGACGGTTTCACAAAAAATAGCAGATTTAAACGCAGCAAAGATTAAGAAAGTCAAGCGAAATGGAAGCTTCCTTCGAGATATGAAGGGAGAAATGAAGCGTGTTTCATGGACGACAAAAGATGAATTGCGTACTTGTGGTAAAATCGTGATAGGATCCATTTTTGTCCTAGGAATTGGAATCTATCTTGTTGATTTGGTTATCCGCCTTGTTTTGGATGGAATAGGTAATCTCGTGCGTTTAATAGGAGCATAATTTGAATATGGAAGGTCAGTGGTTTGTCATTCAGGTCATGTCGGGGCAGGAGAATAAGGTAAAAAGAAATCTTGAAGAAAATCGTGCAACAACTGGAATGACTGATATGGTACTAGAGATCATTGTACCAACTGAAAATGTAGCCGAGGTAAAACGAGGCGAGAAAAAAATTAGTGAAAAGCGTCTTTGGCCTGGATATGCCTTAGTCAAAATGAAGTTGACTGATGACTCATGGATATATGTCAAGGAAACCAATGGGGTAATCGACTTCTTAGGTGGTGGGAAACCTGTCCCTCTAGCTGAGGATGAAGTAGAAGAAATCCTTCACGATCTACAGGCTCGTAAAGGTGAAGTTGCATATAAGAATAAGATTCAAGCAGGTGACAACGTTAAAATTACTGATGGAGTTTTTGTTAACTTTCTGGGGACAGTCCTCGAGGTTAACTACGAGAAAGGTAAGCTCAATGTAATGGTAGCGATCTTTGGAAGAGACACCCGGGTAGATGATCTGGAATTTTGGCAAGTTGAAGATGCTCCGATTGAAGCATTAGAATAAGGAAAAGAAATGGCAAAGAAATTTGTAAAGAAGATTAAGCTACAAATCCCTGCGGGGAAAGCAAGTCCTGCGCCTCCGATTGGGCCAGCCCTTGG
The DNA here is from genome assembly GCA_965555895.1 of uncultured Simkaniaceae bacterium. Classification (GTDB taxonomy): domain Bacteria; phylum Chlamydiota; class Chlamydiia; order Chlamydiales; family Simkaniaceae; genus Neptunichlamydia. Next base: position 10,291 of record CBEWFH010000010.1, on the reverse strand, counting down.
TTCAGCTGGACTGAATATTATGGCCTTTTGTAAGGATTATAATGCTAAGACGCAAGACAGAGCTGGTGATATTCTACCTGTGGAAATCATGGTGTACTCGGATAAAAGTTTTACCTTTATAACAAAGCAACCTCCAATTGCTAGAATGATCCTTAAAGAGCTTGGAATTGAAAAAGGATCCGGTGTTCCTAACCGCGATAAAATAGGAAAACTGACGAAAGAACAAGTAAAAAAAATTGCTGAAAAGAAACAACCAGACCTTAGAGCTCGCTCAATGGAGGCATCAATGCGTATCGTTGAAGGAACTGCTAGATCCATGGGAGTGGATATCATAGAAGGTTAAGAAAGAAGATAATGACAAGTAAAAGATTTAAAGAAGTTGAAAAACTCGTAGATAAAGAGAAAACTTATTCTCTAAAAGATGGACTCGAGGTTTTAAAGAAAGTCCCGGCGGTGAAATTTGATGAATCTATAGAAATTGCACTTCGTATTGGTGTTGATCCTAAGAAATCGGATCAACAAGTACGAAGTACTGTGTTTCTTCCGCATGGGTCGGGTAAAACAATCAGACTTATGGTTCTCACTACCGGAGACAAAGTGAAAGAGGCTCTCGATGCCGGAGCGGATTATGTTGGAGATCAGGAGTTTATTGATAAAATTAAAGGAGGGTGGACTGATTTTGATGCAGTGATCGCCACTCCTGATATGATGAGAGAAGTTGGAAAGCTTGGGAAGATCTTAGGACCTCGTGGTCTCATGCCTACTCCAAAAGCGGGTACAGTTACTACCGACGTAAAGAAGGCAGTCGAGGATTTAAAGAAGGGCAAAATTGAATTTAAAGTCGATAAGAACAGCGTGATCAACAATATGGTTGGAAAACTTTCATTTTCTGTTGAAAATCTGGTACAGAATATCGAATCTCTTATAAGTGCAATTTTAAAAGCGAAACCAGCTACCGCAAAAGGGCAGTACTTATGCGCTCTCTTTCTTTCATCGACTATGGGTGCTGGGATTAAAATTGATATTAACTCACTAGAGCTTAGTTAGGAAATAAAGGATTATGCGAAAAGAAAAACAGTTTCTCTTAGACGAAATTAAAGAAAAACTCAGTGAATCTAAAGATTTTGTACTGACAAATTATCAGGGTATAGATCCTAATTTAGCTTCAGACTTCCGTATGTCGATTATTGATTCTGGAGGACTCTTTTGCGTAGTAAAGAAGAGAATCTTTTTAAAAGCGGCAGAAGAAGCGGGGATAAAGATTGATAAAGAGTTGCTTAAGGGGCACATTGGCATCGTCTATTCTGGTGAAGATGCTATCGCCACTGCAAAAGCAGTTTACAAATTTAAAAAAGAAAATAACTCACTTTTAGATGTCCTTGGGGGGCTTTTTGAAGGAAGCATGTGCTCTCCAGCAGATCTTAAGGAGATATCACAGCTTCCAAGCCAAGATCAAATGAGATCAGAGTTCCTTAGTCTACTCGAAGCACCCCTTTCAGGACTAGTTTCTGTTATGGATGCTGCGATGACAGGAGTAGTAAGTTGTATGGACCAAAAGGGTTCAGAAAAATGAATCAAAACAATAAGCGCAAAGGGGAATATAACCGTGCCAACACAAGAACAAAATATTGAAAAGCTAGTAGATACGTTAAGCGGACTTTCAGTTCTAGACCTCTCTAAGCTAAAGAAAGCACTTGAAGACAAGTGGGATGTTAAAGCAGCTGCAGGTGGACCTGTAATGATGGCTGCTGCACCTGCTGCAGGTGCTGATGCTGCTGTCGAAGAATCTACAGATTTTCAAATTACACTTGAAGAATCTCCTGCTGATAAAAAGATTGCTGTCATTAAAATTATTAGAGAAGTGACAGGACTTGGCCTTAAAGAAGCTAAGGAGCTCGTAGAAGGAGCGCCTAAGGTTGTTAAGGAAAGTGCTGGTAAAGCAGAAGCTGAAGAGATTAAGAAAAAGCTCACTGACGTAGGTGCAAAAGTTGCACTTAAAGGACTTTAAGAGCTACTTAAGTAATTAAGTGATTGGCAGAAACCTCATTGTAGAGGTTTCTGCATTTCTGCATGTAATTTCATGTAGATGAATGAAACTACCATAACTTTCACGGAGGCGTTTGCATGCTAAAAAGACCCCCAGAACGGGTGAGTTTTAGAAACCGAGAAGAGATCATTGATCTTCCGAACTTAATTGAAATTCAGTTAAAATCCTTCCGTCAGTTTTTCCAAGAAGATAAGCTGCCCCATGAACGTGAGAACATTGGTCTTGAGGAAGTTTTTAAAGAAATATTTCCCATTAAATCTTACGATGAAAAAACTGTATTAGAATATCTCTCCTATAACCTAGGTGTACCTAAATATTCTCCAGACGAGTGTATCCGTAGAGGGATCACCTATAATGTCACATTAAAGGTGAAATTTAGACTCACTGATGAAACAGGAATTAAGGAAGAAGAAGTCTATATGGGGACGATTCCTAAGATGACTGAACCTGGAACCTTTATTATCAATGGGGCTGAACGGGTAATTGTTTCCCAACTGCACCGCTCTCCTGGTGTTTCCTTTGAGCAGAATAAGCACTCTAAAGGAAATATTCTTTATTCATTCCGTATTATTCCTTATCGAGGAAGTTGGCTTGAAGCTTCTTTTGACATCAATGATCTAATTTATGTCTATGTCGATAGAAAGAAAAGGAGACGGAAGGTTTTAGCAACATCTTTTATCCGTACACTAGGATACTCATCTGATGCTGATATTATCGAGGAGTTTTTCAATACTTATCGGGTAAAAATCAAGTCTGATAAGGATTTCCCAAAGCTAGTTGGTAAAATTCTTGCAGAAGATGTTTTGGATGAAAATACTGGAGTTGTCTTTGGTAAAGCCTCTGAAAAACTAACGACAGCTATGCTGAAGCGGATGTTTGATACGGGGATTAAGGCTGTCCGTATCGCAGAGGAAGCTGATGAGACAAGTCCTATTATTAAGATGCTTGCGAAAGATCCTACAGATTCATATGAATCAGCTCTTAAAGATTTCTATCGCAAAATCCGTCCTGGCGAGCCTGCAACTCTATCGAATGCTCGTTCGACAATTATGCGGCTATTCTTTGATCCAAAACGTTATAACTTAGGACGTGTTGGCCGGTATAAACTTAACCGTAAAATCGGTCGAGAGACAACCGATGAAGATCTTGAAGTTGTCACCTTGAAGAAGGAAGATATTGTCGATGCCCTAAAGTACCTGATTCAGTTGAAGCAGGGAAGAGAAGATGTTCATGTTGATGATATTGACCATCTTGGGAATCGTCGTATCCGTTCTGTGGGAGAGTTAATCCAAAACCAGTGCCGTATTGGCCTGGCACGAATGGAGAAAATTATTAAAGAGAGAATGAACCTCTTTGATTTTTCTTCAGATACTCTTACTCCTGGAAAACTTGTTTCAGCGAAAGGGCTTGCTGGAGTTCTTAAGGACTTCTTTGGACGGTCGCAACTTTCACAATTCATGGATCAAACCAATCCGATTGCAGAGCTTACTCACAAGAGACGTCTCTCTTCATTAGGACCAGGTGGTTTGAACAGAGAGCGCGCTGGATTTGAAGTGCGTGACGTTCATTCTAGTCACTACGGGCGTATTTGTCCGATTGAAACACCTGAAGGACCGAACATTGGCTTAATTACTTCACTTGCATCTTTCGCGAAGATCAATGAATTTGGTTTTATTGAGACTCCCTATCGCATAGTGAGAGATGGAGTTGTTACAGAAGAAATTGAGTACATGACCGCTGATTTAGAAGAGAAGTGCGTTATTGCTCAGGCTTCTGCAGTTCTTGATAAGCTTAATATGTTTGAAGAACCCATCGTTTGGGCTCGTTTCCGTGGTGAACCTCTCAAGATTGAATCTGAGAAAGTTACTCACATGGACGTTTCATCAAAACAACTTGTTTCAGTTGTTACTGGATTGATTCCTTTCCTTGAGCATGATGATGCAAACCGAGCTCTTATGGGCTCGAATATGCAACGTCAAGCTGTACCACTCCTTAAGACCGATGCTCCACTTGTTGGAACGGGTTTGGAGTGGAGGACAGCGCGTGACTCTGGGGCAGTGCTCATCGCAGAGGAAGATGGTGTGGTTGATTTTGTTGATGGATTTAACATTATCATAGCTTCAAAAGCTAACAGGATGAATAAAAAGACCTATCAACTTAAGAAGTTCATGCGATCGAATGCAGGAACGTCCATTAACCAAACTCCTCTTTGTAATGTAGGAGATGTGGTGATTGCAGGGGATGTCCTTGCTGATGGACCAGCAACGGATAAAGGTGAAGTAGCTCTTGGAAAGAATGTTCTCGTTGCTTTCATGCCCTGGTGTGGTTACAACTTTGAAGATGCCATCATCATGTCAGAAAAGCTGATTAAGGAGGATGCTTACACCTCAATTTACTTAGAAGAGTTTGAACTTACTGCTCGCGATACCAAGCTTGGTAAGGAAGAAATCACTCGCGATATTCCAAATGTTTCAGAAGAAGCTCTTGCCGATCTTGGAGAAGATGGAATTATCCGTATTGGTGCTGATGTAAAGCCTGGGGATATCCTTGTTGGCAAAATCACTCCAAAATCAGAAACTGAACTCTCTCCTGAAGAAAGACTTCTCCGTGCGATATTTGGAGAAAAAGCGGCTGACGTTAAAGATGCATCACTGACTGCGCCTCCGGGAACGGAAGGAGTTGTTATGGATGTTAAGGTTTTTAGTCGTCGAGACCGTCTCTCTAAAACTGATGATGAACTTGTTGAAGAAGCTACGCGGATCAAAGATGTTCATCGTGAGTTTAAGGAAAAAGAAACTGATATCATGATACAATTCCATGAAAAACTCGGGGCACTCCTTCTAGGAGATGAAGCTCCCGAATCGATTATGCATCGTATCACGGGAGATATCATTATTAAGAAAGGAGATAAGATTACTCAGGATATGCTCGAACTTCTCGAGTCAGAAAATCCTGATCATCTCATTCTCCCTCAAAATGATACTTATGAAGCGCTTAGAAAAATTCTAAGGGAACATGAAACAGCTGTTGAAGAGCTCCATATGGGGCACAAATCTGAAGTGGAACACATGCGAAAAGGGGATATTGAACTTGATCCTGGTGTGATTCGACAGGTGAAGGTTTATGTTGCCACTAAGCGTAAGCTCCAAGTGGGTGATAAAATGGCTGGGCGTCATGGTAACAAAGGTGTTGTTTCTAACATCGTATCTGATGCTGATATGCCCTATCTACCTGATGGGCAAACAATTGAAATCATCCTTAACCCTCTTGGTGTTCCCTCGCGGATGAATATGGGACAGTTACTTGAGACCCACTTAGGGCTCGTAGCAAAAAAAGCAGGAATTTATGTAAAAAGCCCTGTCTTTGAAGGATTCCCAGAAGAACGCATTTGGGAGATGATGAAAGAACAAGGATTTTCAGAGACAGGAAAAAGCTATCTCTATGATGGACGAACTGGAGAACGGTTCGATAATCCCGTTGTTGTGGGTTATATCTATATGCTCAAACTCTCTCACCTCGTTGCCGATAAGATCCATGCACGTGCGGTTGGACCATACTCTCTTGTCACCCAGCAGCCCCTTGGTGGTAAGGCGCAGATGGGTGGTCAAAGGTTTGGAGAGATGGAAGTTTGGGCACTTGAAGCTTATGGTGCAGCTCACCTCCTTCAAGAAATGCTTACCGTTAAATCGGATGATGTCTCAGGACGTACCCGTATTTATGAATCTATTGTGAAAGGGGACAATATTCTCAGGGCTGGAACTCCTGAGTCGTTTAATGTCCTCGTGAAAGAGATGCAAGGTTTATGTCTTGATGTCCGCGCTGAATGCGCAATTGATGAAGAATAATTTAAAGGAGCTCCTGGAGACATTTCATGCAAGAAGATGAATTTCATAATTCTCAATTTGATAAACTAACGATCAAGATCGCCTCTGATTATGTCGTGCGTAACGAATGGTCAAGAGGGGAGATCAAAAAGCCTGAAACGATCAACTATCGGACATTTAAACCTGAGAAAGGTGGGCTTTTTTGTGAAAAGATTTTTGGTCCTACTCGTGACTGGGAATGTGCGTGTGGAAAGTATAAAAAAATCAAGCATAAGGGAATCATCTGCGACCGCTGTGGTGTCGAAGTAACACTTTCAAAGGTACGTAGACAGCGGATGGCTCATATTCAGCTTGCTGTTTCTGTTGTCCACATTTGGTTTTTTAAGACACAACCTTCACGCATTGGAAATATTCTCGGCATGTCAGTCTCTGATCTTGAGAGGATCATCTATTATGAAGAGCAAGTGGTAACAGACCCCGGTACTACAACTCTTGAGAAAAAACAGCTTCTTAATGATCATGAATTCCGAGAAGCCCAAGAAAAATGGGGACTTGACAGCTTTAAAGTGAATATAGGTGGAGATGCGATCCGTGAGCTTCTTGAAAAGGAAGATCTCATTGCAGTCATTTCAGAACTGAAGGAAAAGCTCCGTAAAACGCGTTCAATGCAAGCACGGATGAAGCTTGCGAAACGTCTAAAAATTATTGAGAGTTTTGCTTCTTCAACTAACAGACCAGATTGGATGGTGATCTCATGCATTCCAGTAATCCCACCTGACCTTCGTCCTCTTGTTCCTCTAGATGGTGGGCGATTTGCAACCTCTGATTTAAACGATCTATATAGACGTGTAATCAACCGTAACAACAGGTTGAAGTCAATCTTAAAACTAAAAACCCCTGATGTCATTATTCGCAATGAAAAACGGATGCTCCAAGAAGCCGTTGATGCTCTCTTTGATAATGGGCGTCATGGTCACCCCGTCATGGGAGTGGGTAACCGTCCCCTAAAAGCACTTTCAGAAATGCTTAAAGGAAAACAGGGGCGCTTTCGGCAAAATCTTCTTGGTAAACGGGTAGACTATTCAGGACGTTCAGTAATTATCGTTGGACCTGAGCTGAAATTTAATCAATGTGGACTTCCCAAAAAGATGGCCCTAGAACTCTTTGAACCCTTTATTGTTAAAAGGCTAAAAGGACGAGGACTCGTATATACGATCCGTTCAGCAAAAAAAATGATCCAGAGAGGAGACCCTGAAGTTTGGGATGTTCTTGAAGAGATTATTAAAGGGCACCCGGTGTTACTTAACCGAGCTCCAACCCTCCATAGGTTAGGGATTCAAGCATTCGAGCCTATCCTAATTGAAGGTAAAGCGATACGGATTCATCCTCTTGTTTGTACCGCCTTTAACGCCGACTTTGACGGTGACCAAATGGCGGTTCATATACCTCTATCCGTTGAAGCACAACTCGAAGCAAAACTTCTAATGATGGCACCTGATAACATCTTCTTGCCATCCTCTGGGAAACCAGCTGCTGTTCCTTCACAAGATATGATTCTTGGCCTTTACTATCTCATGCTCGACCCCCTCTATTCTCCTGAAGGACATGGAAAAAAGACAAAAGTCTTTGGATCTACTGAAGAAGTTCTCCATGCCCTTTATGGCTCAGGAAGCTATAACTGGAAAACAAGTGAGGAGAAAGAAGGACGGTCTGATGACTATGGATATGGTCTTCATATACATGAAAAGATCAAAGTCCGTATTGATTCAGTTCTCATTGAGACAACACCAGGACGTGTTGTTTTCAATACCATTGTTCCAAAAGAACTTGGATTCCAAAACTACTCTCTTCGTAGAAAGAAGATGTCCGAGCTTGTTCTCAACACCTATAAAAAAGTAGGCCTTGAGTCATGTGTTAGATTCCTTGATGCACTAAAAAGAACAGGATTTGCTCACGCAACAAAAGCTTCCCTCTCAATGGGAGTTAAAGATATTGTGGTTCCTGAGGATAAGCAAAAGATTATCCAAGATACCCAGAAGGAAGTTGCTATCGTTATTAAGCAATATAAAGACGGTGTTATTACTGAAGGTGAGCGTCACTCTAAGATTATTAGTATTTGGACTGAAGTTTCAGAAAATCTTGCAGATCAACTGTTTAATATCATCTCAAAGCCTAATGGGACTCTTCTTAATCCGCTCTATTTGATGATGGATTCTGGTGCAAGGGGAAGTAAATCTCAGGTTAAGCAGTTAGGTGCACTTCGAGGACTAATGGCAAAACCATCAGGTGAGATTATTGAATCTCCAATTACTGCGAACTTCCGTGAAGGGCTCAGCGTTCTTGAGTTCTTTATATCTTCTCACGGTGCTCGTAAGGGTCTTGCAGATACCGCCTTAAAAACAGCCGATTCGGGTTACCTGACCCGCCGACTAGTTGATGTTGCACAAGATGTACTTGCGACTGAGGAAGATTGTGGAACTCTCAATGGAATTGAAGTTGCTGCAATTAAACAAGGTCAGGAAGAGCTCCTTCCTCTTAGAGATCGTCTATTTGGACGTACAGTTTGTGATGATATCTATATGCCAGGAGATCAAACCAAGCTCCTTGCAAAAGCCGGGGATACTCTTACGGTAAAACAAGCTGAAGCGATTGATGATGCCGGGATAGAAACCGTTAAGATTCGCTCTACCCTCACCTGCGAGGCAAAGCGATGTGTTTGTTCTCAGTGCTACGGTATCAACCTTGCTAATGGTAGAAAAGTGGCTATGGGAGAAGCTGTTGGAATTATTGCCGCTCAGTCAATTGGAGAGCCTGGAACACAGCTTACGATGCGTACCTTCCACTTAGGGGGAATTGCATCGGCACATGCTACACCAGATCTTATTGCTGAACATGTTGGGATTTTGGTTTATTATGGCTTGCGTACCGTTAAAAATAACGAAGGAATGCATCTTGCTCTGAATAAAAATGGACTTCTCCATATCGTCCGTGATGAAGAACGTGGACTGGAAGAGTACAAAAAGCTTCTTAGTACCAAGTCGATTGAACCTCTTCAAACCTTTACCATTGAACTCGGAACACAGATTGTTCTTGAAGATGGGGCAAAGGTGAAGAAAGGAGATCGCATCGGCTACTGGGAGCAACACAACATCCCAATTATCTGTGAAAAACCAGGATTTGCGAAATATGAAGACCTTGTAGAAGGGATTTCAACAGTGCGCAATGTTAGTAGAAAAACAGGGCAAGCCGAACTTGTTGTTCGCCAACACCGCGGAGAGCTCCACCCACAAATCGTTATCTATGCCGATAAAGACTTTGAAGAACTTATCGGAACCTACGCGATTCCATCCGGTGCGATCATTTCAGTTGGTGAAGGAGATAAAGTTAATGCTGGGGATATGCTAGCACGGCTTCCTCGCGGAGCTATTAAGACAAAGGATATCACCGGAGGACTTCCCCGTGTGGCAGAACTTGTTGAAGCTCGCCGTCCACGCGATGCTGCTGAAATTGCGAAGCTCGATGGTGTTGTTGACTTTAAAGGTGTTCAGAAGAGCAAGCGGATCGTTGTTGTTAAAGACGAAGATACCGGTATGGAAGAGGAACACCTCATCCCTCTTACAAAGCATTTAATCGTTCAAAGAGCCGATAATGTCATTAAAGGGCAACAGCTCACCGATGGACTTGTTGTTCCACAAGAAATTCTAGAGGTTTGCGGAGTCCGCGAACTCCAAAAGTATCTTGTAAACCAAGTTCAAGAAGTTTACCGCCTTCAAGGGGTAGACATTAACGACAAACATATTGAGATTATTGTTCGTCAAATGCTCCAAAAAGTGCGGGTCACCGATCCCGGTGATACCACATTCCTTTATGGAGAAAATGTCGATAAAAAAATCTTCCACGAGCAAAACTCTAGAGTGGTTGAAGATGGGGGAAAACCTGCCCAAGCAGCGCCCGTTCTTCTTGGAATTACCAAAGCATCACTTGGAACCGAATCATTTGTTTCTGCGGCTTCGTTCCAAGAGACAACCCGCGTTCTTGCTGATGCTGCTTGTGAAGGTAAAACAGACTATTTACTCGACTTTAAGGCCAACCTCATTATGGGTCATATGATTCCTGGTGGTACCGGCTTTAAAGACTATCAAAAGCGGGTGAAGAAGCTTGTTGATACCGAAGATGAGGATATCCTTGACTTCGCATTCTCAAGTTACTAAACAAACATACTAGGGGCTGAGACCTCAGCCCCTAGTCATTTCTTAAATAAATTCTTGCAATAATTTAATAATAAATTTTAGACTTACTTCTTTTATTCAACGCCCTTTCAACAATGGAGAGTGTTTACTTAAAAAATGATTCATGAGATTCTAGCCTTTTTTATAATCGAAAATTGAGAGAATTAAGATGAATTGTTGTAAAAAGTGCG
>CBEWFH010000009.1:0-15812 GCA_965555895.1 uncultured Simkaniaceae bacterium | reverse complement strand
TCATTTCTTTTTGCTGCTAAAACTTCAATCAAACTGTCTTCAAGGGTTCCAGTGAGCTCTGCTCCTCCATAGAGACTTGCTCCTCCATAGAGACTTGCTCCTCCATAGAGACTAAAGTAACTAGACATTGCCTCACCCATACAACGAGTTCCACAATACTTCCCAGAAATAGCAAGATCAATCGCCAAGCGAGCTCGATTCTCAAGAAGGTCTTTGTGCTGTTGCTGTAGCTTGATATCTAGATTTTCAGAGTTGACAGCACCGGGATTATTTTGGTAAAACTTATCTAAATCAGCAGTAACTTTATAAATAGAGAGTCTTACTGCGTCTTCAATTTGTTGGTAGAAATCGTTCAGACGGACCGTATCATGGGCGGGAGGAGTCCCTATATAGGCTACGCGTCCGTTAACGCGGTCAATAAATTTTTTTAATGCCTCTCTAAGATCTTCTATTGAGTAGGTATCTTTCTCCTCTTGCCTCGTAGTTGAAGCCATATACTCAAGAGCACTGGCATCTATGAAGTTAATCTTGTCATAAAGTTCGAGTAAGAGGTCAACTTTGATCGTCTCTGGAACACCGCTTGCATCTAGTTTAATCCCCTTTGTCTGAATATGGCGAGGATCGATTCCTCCCTTAATAAATTGCCCTAAATAGAGTTCATTCGAAGAGGCGTAGGCATTCATCACAAGACGCCCTGTTGTTGCCACAAAGGTAAAGGCCATACTAAAGGCCCAGTATGCAACCTTAAAAGCAGCAAGATAAAAATCTGTGATTCCAAATGAATTAAAAACTAGGCGAACAAAAGAGGACCCAGAATACCGAAGGGTGAGATAGGCCCCTTCAAATGCTGATGAAATAACGACCCCAACGAATCTGATAATTCCAACGGCTAAGTTATAAATATTTTGATGAGGTTCAACTTTCTTATGAGCCTCTGGTAAAAAATTTGCAAAATTGACCTTATACTCAGGACTTCTGATTAACGTTACTTCCATTCGAACACATTCCTATGTTTTGACTCTGGGGAAAAGCACCATTTAACAAAAAAATAATAAACAGATATTTAACAAGTATATAATAAACAGTACTATTTAACAAGTATATAATAAACAATTTACTTGCTTATTCGTGGAAAATGAGGGAGTCTGGTAAACTCCTTTCCATTATGAAAGTATTAGGAATTGAAACCTCTTGCGATGAGACCGCGGTTAGCGTCGTTGAAGAAGGAAAAAAAATTTTAGTTAACTTAGTGGCATCGCAAGCAGATGTTCACAAAGCCTATGGCGGGGTCTTTCCTGAGGTTGCCTCAAGACACCATATTGATAGGCTACTCCCCCTTATAGAAGAGGCTACAGCAAGTCATGAAATAGACCTCATTGCTGTGGCAAATGGCCCTGGACTGATGGGGGCTCTTTTAATGGGGGTAACAGCTGCAAAAACTTTGGCTTATGGCTGGGATAAATCCCTTGTAGGAGTAAGTCATGTCAAAGCTCACTTGTATGCGGCAATGATGGAGGTAGAACCTGTTTTTCCTGCCCTTGGAGTCGTCGTTTCTGGAGGACACACTTTTTTAGCAAAGATGACCGGTGTCTGTGAGTATGAGATTTTGGGAACGACTGTCGATGATGCGGTAGGTGAAGCCTTTGATAAGGTAGCAGCTCTTTTGGGATATCCCTATCCAGGGGGTCCAGAGATAGAAAAACTCGCGAAAACTGGTGACCCTTCAAAATATGCCTTTAGAGGGGGACGGGTGAAAGGACGACCTCTTGACTTTTCATTCAGTGGCCTGAAGACAAATGTTCTCTATAAGGTGAAGGGAGCTAATTGCGACCGGAAAGGACCAACGATTATCGAAGAGGATGCAAAGAAAGATATCGCAGCAAGCTTTCAGGAGGCTGCTTTGCAAGATGTGGTTAACAAAGCCCTCATAGCTGCAAAAACTTTTGATTGCCAAGGGATTTATTTAGGTGGAGGGGTGACACAAAATAAAAGACTACGAGAACTTTTTGGAAAGAGTCCTTACCCTGTGTTTTGGCCCCCAAAAGGACTGGGGCTTGATAATGGGGCGATGATTGCTGGCCTAGGATATCACCTCTATCAAAGAAAAGATTTTTCTAAAGATGTCCAGGCATACCCTAGACATTTTTAGTAAGTTTCTCTAGAATAGTCGGGAAACAAGGAATTTGATTATGGCAAAGAAAGGCGCACGGGAAAAAATTCGATTAAAGAGTACAGAAAGTGCAGAAACTTACTGGACCTTTAAAAATAAGCGAAATAGCCCAGAGCGGCTTGAATTAAAAAAATTCGATAAGAAGCTTAGAAAACACGTTAGTTTTAAAGAAGCCAAGTGATTTTTGAATTTTCGATTGCCCGTAAGTACCTCATCCCGAGGAAAAGGCAACTATCGATGTCCTTAATAGCCCTGATGTCTGTCGGGGTTATTTCGTTAGTAGTATGGCTTGTCCTCGTCTTCCTATCGGTGACCGATGGGATCGAAAAGAATTGGCTCAAAAAACTCACCTCTTTAAACGCTCCCATTAGAATTACTCCTACTGATCAGTACTACAACTCCTACTATTATCAAGTCGATGGAATTAGTAGTGAATCAGACTATACCTATAAGAGTATTGGAGAAAAGGCATCGGCTCTTCTAACTGACCCTTACTCTCCTGAATTTGATCAGGTGATCCCAAAACAATGGCCTGAAAGAGCTGCGGATAACGATGGATCTCCAAAGGATCTTGTTAAAGAGACCTTTAAAACCCTTGAAGATCTTAAGCTTGCTGCGCAAGATTATGAAGTATCGGGAGCAGTCCTAAAGCTTCGAATGGTCCGTCCCCAAGGGATCCCTTTTTCAAATACTCAAGAGAAGGGACAAGGATTTTTAACGCAGGTCTCCTACATCTCAACATTTAGTGGAAAAAGTCCCCACCTTCCAAACTTGATTGAAACTCCCCGCCCTGAAGATCTCAACCACCTATTTTTCTTAGCTAATGTATCATCCTCTGGTGTGAGTGAGGATACCCCTAACGACATTTCCGAGGTGTCTGTTCATGATTTTCAAAAGAGACTGAAGCCCCTTCTGACCCATATTACAATTGAAAAAATGATAACCTCCTCTCATAGATGGCAAGCCCTAGGTTCCCTCCTCCCTGAAGGGATCGAATTCGATGCTTATGCACCGGTCAAACAAGGTGTTGTTTCCCAGCTTGTCCTCCCCCTCGGGGAGAAAGAGTGTGGTGGTAAGATAATCAAAAAACAGGGGCGTCTCCACTTCATGGGACGGGATGGAAGCAGTTATGTAGTCAGTTTATCGGTTCCCCTTTTTATTGAAGGGCGGATGTCTATGGAAACAACCCTTTGCCCTATGGATATTGATGAGGTGCGCGCTCTTAGTGATCTCCGATTTGAGGTAAAAAGTAGCTTGCAAGGAGTCTCCATATCCGGACAGGTTCCCTGGGATGGACTCGAAATTGAAAAAGGAAGTGTAGTAACCCATTTTGATAAGCCCCCTGAAGCCTCTCCCCTATGGCCATACTTTATTGGAAATGAATCTTTCCTTCCCAAGACCGATGCTCCCCCTGTTGTCATTCCCAAACATTTTCAAAATAGTGGTGTTCAGATAGGAGATGTGGGCTATTTCTCTTATGGTGCCGCAACAAGTAGTTCGGTTCAAGAACAACGTCTTCCTGTAACGGTATGTGCATTTTATGACCCCGGTGTTATGGCAATTGGTGCAAAGGTCATTTTAGCCGGACCCGAGCTTCCTCATGCCATTAATGCTGCCTCCCAATCAATGATCGATCCAAACATGATCAATGGAATTCAGGTCTATCTCGGAGATTTAGGAGCAGCGAAAGAGATGAAGGGAAAGATTGAGGCTGCATTTCAAGCTGAGGGACTTTCTCCCTACTGGAAGGTAACAACTTTTCATGAGTATGATTTTGCAAAAGATCTACTACAACAATTCCAGAGCGACAAATATCTTTTCACTTTGATTGGGGTGATTGTCCTCCTTGTTGCCTGCAGCAATATCATTTCTCTCCTTGTGATCTTGGTCAATGATAAGAGACGGGAAATTGCAATTTTAAGTGCCATGGGTGCATCGAAGAAAAGTATCGCCCTTATCTTCACCCTTTGTGGAGGAATTATGGGAACACTTAGTACTTTGATTGGAACGGTAGCAGCAATCCTTACCCTTCATAACATTGATACGGTGGTAAGCTTCTTGAGCTTTTTGCAGGGTCATGAGGCATTTAATACTGTTTTCTATGGGAAATCGCTCCCTAATCAACTCAGCAATCATGCATTGATATTTATTTTGATAGCGACACCCATTATCTCTCTTTTAGCAGGTCTTGTTCCTGCTCTTAAAGCGACAAAACTTGCCCCTTCACAAATCTTGAGGTCCGAATGAAGAAAGTGATCCTCAAAGCTGAAAATCTGAAGAAGACATTTACGAATCCTGGAAAATGTGAAATCTTGAAAGGGGTTTCCCTTACTATCCATGCTGGTGAGACCATTGCAATCATGGGCCCCTCAGGAGTGGGGAAAAGTACCCTTCTTCATATCTTAGGAACCCTTGATACACCTACAGATGGAAGCTTAGAAATTGGAGGAAAAAATGCACTGGGAGAGGCTAACGCAACTCTTAGAAATCAACATATTGGCTTTGTCTTCCAAAATTACAACCTTCTCGATGAGTATTCGGTCCTTGATAATGTCTTAATGCCAACGAAAATTGCTAGAATAAGTGGAAAAGAAGAGCATGCTAAAAAACTCCTTAAAGAAGTGGGCCTTGACGGTCATTTAAATCATTTAGCAAAACAACTTTCGGGTGGAGAAAAGCAACGTGCTGCGATTGCTCGAGCTCTTTGCAATAATCCTGATTTAATCCTCGCTGATGAACCGACTGGTAACCTTGATGATGCCAACTCAGACCGTATCCATGAGATTTTGATCTCTTCTGCAAAAAACTTAAATAAAGGACTTATCGTCGTCACACACAACCATGAACTTGCCAAGCAGTGTGACTTTATCTATACTCTGCATGACGGCAAGCTGGAGAAATCATAATGGAAATTCTAGTTATTGGTGTGGGATATGTAGGTCTTGTCACAGGAACCTGCTTTGCAGAGATGGGACATAGCGTCACCTGCCTAGACATTGATAAGAATAAAATTGACCGCCTTAAGAAGGGAGAGGTTCCCTTTTATGAACCAGGCCTTAAAGGAATTGTTCTGCGGAATGAAAAGGCAGGACGCCTTAATTTCACAACTAGTTATGCCTCTGCAAAAGAGGCCAGTATCATTTTTATTGCTGTAGGAACTCCTCCAAAAAAAGATGGTTCTGCAGATCTATCTCAAGTTAGAGCTGCAACAAAGTCCATTGCTCAAGAAATCACCGATTACACCATCATCGTGAATAAATCGACTGTTCCTGTGGGAACGGCAAGAAATCTAAAAATAATTATTCGAGATACTCTCTTTGAGCGGAAGGCTGAAGTACTCTTCGATGTGGTTTCTTGTCCTGAGTTTTTGAAGGAAGGATCAGCCATTGATGACTGCATGAAGCCTGATCGTATTATCATTGGAAGTGACAGCGAAAAAGCTACACGGATTATAAAGCGTCTCTATTCTTCGTTTACCTTAAACCATGACCGTGTCCTCATTATGGATATTGAGTCAGCAGAGCTTGCTAAGTATGCTTCCAATGCGATGCTGGCAACCCGCATCTCTTTTATGAATGAACTCTCGGGGATTTGTGAAAGGGTTGGAGCAAATATCAATCAAGTTCGGACAGGAATGAGTGCTGACCACCGGATCGGCTACCACTTTCTCTATGCAGGAGCTGGGTATGGAGGGTCTTGTTTCCCTAAAGACATTCGAGCCTTGCATATGATGGCAAAAGAACTCAAATATGATACTCCCCTTTTAGAAGCCGTTGATACAATTAATGAGAGGCAAAAAAAGCGAATTTCCAAACGAATCTCCGATTATTTCACTAAGAAAGGAGGGGTGAAAGGGAAAACGATTGCTATTTGGGGGCTTTCGTTTAAACCAAATACCGATGACATTCGTGAAGCCCCTGCTCTATCACTTATCCATTCCCTCCTTCGAAAAGGGGCAAATCTTCGCCTTTATGACCCTGTTGCAATGCATAACGTCAAAAAAGAGTTAAAAGGAAAGGAAAAGATCCGCTTTTGTTTAAATGAATATCAAGCAGCGCAAAATGCTGATGCTATCGTTCTCATGACAGAGTGGAAACAATTTCGGTTTGTGAATTTAAAGACCGTTTTGACTAAAATGCGCGGTAATGCATTTTTCGATGGACGGAATCAATACCATTCCAAAGAGATGGCAACCAAGGGATTTCACTATGTAGGAATTGGCATTCCTCTAACTTCAATAGATCTCCTAAAAGAGGTACGCTCTATTGGCAATAAGAAGGTACTTAGATATGGCACTTCAGAATTCGACATTGACCCTGCGATCATTGATTAATGAAAGGCTCGATGCATTAATCTCCGAGAGAGAAGGTCCTCATTCCCTCCTTTATAAAGAGGCCCGTTACTCTTTACTTCTCCCGGGGAAACGACTCCGTCCGCTCCTCCTTTTAAAAGTTTTGGAAGATTACGATCTTCCTATTGAAAAAGGACTCGATGCTGCCTCGGCTCTTGAAATGATCCATACATATTCCCTAATTCATGACGACCTTCCCTGTATGGATAATGATGATCTTCGAAGAGGGAAACCCACCCTTCACAAAGTCTATGGTGAAGCGCAAGCCCTCCTTGCTGGTGATTTTCTCCTCACCTATGCTTTTGAAGTTCTCGCAAAAAGTGGCCTTCCCACTGAAGTGATCACGATTATTGCTGAGGCTGCAGGGGGAGAAGGGATGATTGGAGGGCAAGTCGTCGATATTCTCTCTGAAGGAAAAGAGATAAACTGGGATACCCTTCTATTTATGTACCTCCGAAAAACCGCCGCTCTTTTTTCTGCAGCTCTAGAATGTGGTGCCCTTATTAGTGGAGCACCTTATCCAGAGCAAATGGCCCTTAGAAATGCTGGTAAATACTTTGGAATCGCCTACCAAATCCGTGATGACATCCTCGATGTTACTTCCGATGAAAAAACCCTTGGAAAACCAATCTTTTCCGACCTTGCTAATAACAAATCAAACTGCCTCACCCTTTTTGGAAAGGAAAAGGGTGAGGATCTCGCCGCTTCATTCCTAGAAAAAGCGATCAATGCTCTCCCTGAAAGAGCCAATCAAGTCCTTGAATTTTTCAAGATTTGATAAATATTAATAGAAATGAGAAAATACCTGGCATGGAACTAACACTCGAAAAACAGACTCACCCATTATATCCTTTTTTTAAACGAATTTTTGATCTTTTATTTAGTCTCAGTTTTATTCTCATTTTTTTCCCTGTATATTTGATTATAGCTCTTCTGATTAAGATCGATTCAAAGGGACCAATTTTCTATGTGGGAAAAAGGCTAGGGAAAGAGAAAAAGCATATCAGTATATTCAAGTTTCGGACGATGTATCTCGATGCTGAAGAGCTCCTAGATGAGATGCTCAAAAAAGATTCAAAAATGGAAAAGGAATGGGGAATCTATCAAAAACTTCAAGATGATCCCCGTTGCACCGCCATAGGGAAATTCCTTCGAAAAACCTCTATTGACGAATTTCCCCAGTTTTTCAATGTTCTAAAAGGAGATTTAAGTGTTGTGGGCCCTCGCCCTCATTACATCTATGAACTTGAAGAAAAAGAAACTAGCCCCTTAAAGAAATATGCTCATCTCATCTTAGCAGTAAAACCAGGAATTACTGGCCTATGGCAAATCTCTGGGAGGTCTCACCTCTCCTATGAAGACCGGGTCGAGCTCGATAGTCTCTACTATAAGAAGCAATCATTTTTTTACGATCTATATGTTGTTTTAAGAACAATCCCTCTCGTCCTAATTTCCCGCGGAGCAGTATGAGTAAGATCCTTGTGACAGGTGGCGCTGGTTATATTGGAAGCCATGTCTGCAAGGCCCTCAGCGAGAACGGATATACCCCAATCACCATTGATAATTTATCAACTGGAAACCGGTGGGCGGTTAAATGGGGCCCCTTTATTGAGGGAGATATCGGAAATAAAGATCTCCTTAGAAAAACCCTTGATGACCATAATATCAGAGGAGTGATCCATCTAGCAGCACTCTCAAATATCCGAGAATCTCACCGGATCCCTCTCCGTTATTATCAGAATAATGTAGGCGCCACCTTAAGCTTACTCGAGGTACTCATCGAAAGGAAGGTTTCTTATTTTGTTTTCTCTAGTACTTGCTCTGTTTATGGAATGCCAAAAAAAATCCCCATCGACGAAACTCATTCCAAATGTCCCATTAATACTTATGGCTCGTCGAAGTGGATGATTGAACAGATCCTCCAAACTGTTAGTCAGTCGTATGGGATGAAAATTGCGGCCCTCAGATATTTTAATGCTGCAGGAAGTGACCTAGATGGAGAGATTGGAGAATCCCATGATCCCGAAACCCATTTGATTCCCCTTTTGATCCAAACTGCGATGGGAAAGAAGAAAATATTTAATCTATACGGAGAAAATCATGAGACAGAAGATGGTACCCCTATTCGTGATTTTATCCATGTAACCGACTTAAGCGCAGCCCATGCTCGTGCACTTGATACCATTATGGAAAAAGAGCGGAATTTAACTCTAAATCTTGGAACAGGAAAGGGGTATTCAATTCGCGAAGTGATCAAACAAATTGAAACAATTAGTGGAGCTCCAATCCCTATAACTCTTGGAAAGCGCTTTCCAGGAGATCCCCCCATTCTTATTGCAAATGCTGAAAATGCAATGAACCTACTTAACTGGACTCCCTCTCACTCTGATCTCTCAACAATTATTGAAACCGCCTGGAACTGGCATGAGCAAAAAGTAAGCATATGATGCGGCAAAAAACATGGCCCTTTTTTCTCATTGCCCTTTTTTTTGCTTTAACTTCTATTTTACCAGTCCTCCCCTTTTCCCCCTACTTGGCGATTCTTTTTCGAAGATCTCAATTGACTAAAGCTCTCTGGATATCTGCCCTTTGTGGTCTCATTCTCGATCTCCTTTCTGTTTCCCCCTTTGGCATCCATGCACTAACAATGACCCTCACTACAGCTTGCATCTTTCGCTTTCGGGTCTATTTTATCGATAAACCGATAGGTCTAGCTTCTTACACCGCCTTGATTTCTCTAGCTCTCACCATCTTTTCGCGTTTAACTTTAATCTTTTATGATTCTGGGCTCCCCTTTACCTTTAAGGGTTTCGTAACAGACTTCCTCCTCCTTCCAGTGGGAGACGCCCTTTATGCCCTCCTCTGTTTTTCCTACCCCCTCATCCTCTATCGATTGCTCCGAAAACTTTACTTTCGCTTCCTTTTTTTGAAAAAAGAATCTAATAAGAAAAAAGAGGAATTATCTAAAGCTTAACTTATGCCTGGTGAAATTGACCTTCCACATCTCCTTCGCTCCCGCCTTACAATGGTGGCCACCCTTTCTGCCCTAAAAGCTGGAGAAATTCTCCGCAAGGGGTTTGGCTCCGCAATGCACTTTGAAAATAAAGAGGGACGCCATAATATTGTCACTGAGTGGGATAATAAAGCTGAAGCCACAATCATTGAGTCGATCAAAGCCCACTTCCCTGACCATAGCTTCCTCGCTGAGGAAAGCGGTCTTTCCGGAGAAAAAACTGAAGGAATTCTATGGATTATCGATCCTCTCGATGGAACAGTGAATTTTGCCCACAATATCCCGATATTCTCTGTAAGCATTGCCGCTTCTTTCAAATCAGAAATTTTAGCGGGTGTTGTTTATAATCCTCTCGTAGAGGAGCTCTTTATTGCTGAGAAGGGCAATGGTGCTTATCTCAATGGAGAAAGGCTCAGCGTGACAGGGACAGCGGTCCTTGATAGCGCGATTATTGCAACCGGTTTTCCCTACAATGTTCATGAAAATCCACTTTGTTGCTTGGACCATTTTAATGCTTTTGCTAAAATGGGTGTCCCACTTCGCCGCATGGGGTCGGCAGCACTCGACTTAAGCTACGTAGCAGCCGGTCGATTTGACTCTTTTTGGGAAGTTTCTCTTAATCCATGGGACTATGCTGCTGGTAAACTTTTGATTGAAGAAGCCGGCGGAAGGTTCACAAATTTTGAAGGGAATTCCTACTCCTCTATTTCAGAGGGACCCATTGTCGCCTCAAATGGGATTCTCCATGATCAAATGGTGAAAAAAATAAAGGCGAAAAATAGCAAAAATTTATTATCGGGATAGGTTCATGGATGCATCTAATTGATGGGAAAACAATAGCACTAGAAATTCGGCAAGAACTAAAAGCTCAGATTGACAAAATCGAAGGGAGAAAACCGGGACTTACCTTTATCCTAATCGGAGAAAATCCTTCGTCGCAGGCATATGTCAAGATGAAAAAAAAAGGATGCCAAGAAGTTGGTATTTACTCTGAGACACTTGAGCTACCTGCCACCATTTCTCAAGAAGCTCTTTTGAAAGAACTTTCTCGCCTGAATAACGATCCAAATATCGATGGAATTTTAATCCAACAACCCCTTCCCAATCAAATCTCCACAGCAGCCGTTGTTGAAGCAACTGATGTAACAAAAGATGTTGATGGATTCCATCCGACAAACCTTGGCCGGCTCCTCCTAGGTGAAGAAGGAGGTTTTGCAGCCTGTACACCCCTTGGCGTAATCACCCTTTTAAAAAAGAGTGGGATAGAGACAAGAGGAAAACATGCCGTGATCGTCGGAAGAAGTAACATCGTTGGAAAACCACTCGCTGCGCTCCTCGTGCAAAAAGGGACCGACTGTACAGTAACAATTACGCACAGCCAAACAAAAAATCTTCTTGATATCTGCCAGAGCGCTGATATACTCATTGCAGCAATTGGAAAACCTCTCTTTATAAAAGAGAATATGGTGAAAAAAGGAGCTGTAGTCATAGATGTTGGAATCAATCGAACAGAAAAAGGACTTGTTGGAGATGTTGATTTTGAAGCAGTCAAAGAAAAAGCCTCTGCTATTACACCCGTTCCAGGCGGGGTGGGACCGATGACCATTGCAATGCTCCTTTCCAACACCTTTGAAAGCTTTAAAAAACGATGCGGATAGCTCTACTCTTTCTTATTTTTCTTGTCGGTTGTGCAAAAGAGCCAACTAACTTTAAGGGAATTGCCCATACCCATCCCTACCATATCCAAGTAGGGCATCTCCTTTCCTATAAAGAAAAAAAAGAGATCTCCCTTCTAATCGATGATATATTTAGAGAAGTCGATGATACCTATAATCATTGGAATCCTTATTCAGAACTCTCTCTGGCACTCTTCACTCCAAAGGTAACAGCAATTCTCGCCCTTGCTCACTCCTTTTATGAACTTACAGAAGGGTGGTATGATCCCACCCTCGGCGCTCTGATCAAAATTTTCAAAATAACTGGAAAACTCCCTACCGAATCGCTCCCCAAAATCTATGACCTCGATGGAATGCTCAAAGGATTCACCATCGATTTAATCTTAGAAAAGCTCCAGAAAAAAGGGTATAAAAACCTCTATGTAGAATGGGGTGGAGATATGGCAGTAAAGGGAAAACATCCCAAAGGAAGAGCGTGGCGCGTGTTAACTAATGACAAACCTCTCCCTCTTATAGATGTAGCCCTTGCAACAAGTGGGTGCCAAGAGCAGCTCTGGGAAGTTGGCAGTACAACCTACACACATATAATCAATCCTCATTCCCTTGAAATGCTTGAGGTAAAAAGTGGCCATGTCCACAAAGCATCAGTAATGGCCCCCACATGCGCTTTAGCAGACGCCCTTGCTACAGCATGTATGGCCTGTGCAACTCTCGATAAAGCTTATGACTTTGCAAAAAAAATCAAAAAACAGTATCCCGAAGTAGAATTTTGGATTACCTCTTATGAATTATAAAACAATTATCTTTGACCTAGGAAATGTCCTTGTTTCCTTTAGCCATGAAAAGATGTTCAAACAGGTGGGAGAACTGACCGGAATGAGCTCTGAAGAAGTCTATGAGCTCCTTTTTGAGGGAAGGACAAGACACCAATATGAAAGAGGACTTATTACCACCGAAGAAATCTATGAGCTTCTTCAAAAAAATGCGACTACCATCTTCGAAATGAAAGAGCTCTTAGAGGCCGCTTCAAACATATTTTCTCCTCGCGAAGAGATGGAAGTTTTAGTTAAAATTCTCAAAGAAAAGGGCAAACGCCTCCTCCTCCTTTCCAATACCTATGAACCCCACTATAACCATATTGCTGAAAACTACCCTTTCCTTTCCCTCTTTGATCACCTTATCCTCTCCTACAAAGTTGGGTATGCAAAACCCGAAAAACAAATCTATGAGCATGCCCTAAAAAAGGCGCACTGTCTCCCTTCTGAATGTTTTTTTATCGATGATCGGATAGAAAACGTACGCGGCGCAGAAATCCTCGGCATCAAAAGTCACCACTTCAGAGCTCCCTCACTTCTCATGGATGATCTCGTCCGCTGTGGAATTCTTTCTTGATTTAGAAATAGAAACATTATATGGGTAAAATTAACGCCTAAACCTTCTGGAGGTTATTATGAAGAAAGTAACGTTTCTACTTATAGGAACACTAATGATTGCAGGAGGACTTTTGGTTTCTTGCCAGAAAAAAAGTCCTCCC
Source organism: uncultured Simkaniaceae bacterium (assembly GCA_965555895.1). Lineage (GTDB taxonomy): Bacteria > Chlamydiota > Chlamydiia > Chlamydiales > Simkaniaceae > Neptunichlamydia. The sequence continues at coordinate 3,068 of CBEWFH010000009.1, read as the reverse complement.
TCCTTGTGGACCAAAAAGAATGGGTCAATGCCATCCAAGCAAACCCCTTCCACCATGCCATCCTGATAGCCCTTGCAAGCGCTATTAATCATATGGGAGTAGGCTAATCACCTATTCCCTAAATCACTTACTTCTTTTCCCGCTTCAAGTAAAAGTTTGTCTTATTTCTAAACTAGAGATCTATTTTGAGATTTGCCAAGCTTTTCTTCTTACTTGTCCTCTTTTTCGGGGGAAGATCAGATATCGCCTGGCTCCTCAATGACAACGAAGATGAAGAGCCTCTTCTTCTTTCATTTTCCACCAATCAAAACCAACCTATACCCTTGCCATATTGTCAAACCCCTATTCTAAACCCCTCCTCTGCAAAAACTGGTTTGGAAAAAAGTAGAAGAAGGAAAAACGGTTTGCCAAAAAACATACCAAAGCAATCATCAGCGCTACCGTCGTTGTAGCTGCATCAGTAGCTATTATCGTTGCTACATCTGGCACTGCAACCCCTGCTCTGGCAGCCGCAGCGGCGACCGCCTTTTAAAGTGCGATGGAATCGTTCGGCAACACCATTTGTCTCTGGTTGCCTTACAAGTCCAAAACTATCTTCTATTCCTAAGTAAGCCAATTGCTTAAGAAACTAGTCGGATATGTATTGAGCCCCATTATCTATACGTAACTTTAGCCCTTTGGCCCTTCTAAATCATTCATATTTATGTAACCAGCGCTTAGCAAGGTTGTCATCATGCAAAAGGCAAAAAGTATCCATTTTTTCATAAAAAATGTTCCTTGGTTATGATAGAAATGCAAGGGTATGTTCCTTATCTTCCCAATTAAAATAAGGAGTGAGGTGAGCATAAGATTCATCCTTTAAACGGATTGCCATCACATCGCTATGAGAGAAAAAGTTCTTTGGAAGGGAGCTTTTTCCCTCTTCACTAAGGACAAGAAGAATCACATCATAGCTTTTCTTCACTTTTTCTAAAAACTCCCCAAATTTTTGATTTTTTATTAATTCTTCTCCAAAAAGAGTTTTTCCTCCCATTGGAATATAATCTCCAAAATCCTTCTTCTGGATGCTGGGTTTATTAACTTCCCCCTCTAAATAGTGGATGAGTCCTGGAAGGTTTTTTTGTTTGATCTTCTTAGAAAAATCGAGATCGATCATAAGGATTTGCTTCCCTTCTTTTGCAAGGAGCTCCGCAAAAGAAGAGCTATAATCATCTCCATTTCCGAGCACTAGAGTTACAACAAGAGGGAGATGATTTTGTTCGCCTATGAGAAGAGAGAAATTCCTCAATACTTCCAAGTCTTTAGAGGCTTTCCCAGAAAATTTTCCAATCACCTTTTTACCACGAACAGCCATATTTCTAAGGGTTAAGGGGAATCCCTTATATAGGGCATAGGCAAAACAACATACAAAAGCAATTAATCCCCCAATGAACCCTCCAATCACCCCAAAGACCTTTAAAAGAAGGCTATCGGGAGCAAGGGGAGCAAAAGCACTATTTATTGGTTTCGATTCTATCGTTGATATGTTGCTTTCTATACTTTTTGATTCAACAAGATGGACCAGTGCCTCAAGCATTCCCTGGTTCATGTCTGCACTAAATTGAAGATCATGTTCCCTAAGCCAGGTTTCAGGGATCCCTTCCATCTCCTTTTTAACTTTATCAAGCTGATGAGTAATAAGAATTTTCTCTTTATTAAGAAAAGTAAGTTGCTCCTCGATTCGATCCTCAATCTGTTTTTCAATGAGAGAAATTTCTTGCCCAAGCAAATCAAGCATGGCCACTTGGACAGAATGAATCCTCTCTTCGAATCGATTTTTTTCAAGATGGGTCAAAGTAATTGTTTGTTTCAAGTGACGGAGAAGATCATCTTTTTTAGAAAAGAATTTCTCATTTAACCTTTCAATTTCCTTTTCAGTTAAACTTCTCTTTTTTCGAAGTTGTTGCATCATTTCCCCTATCTCTCTAACAAGTCTTTGACTTGTGGTGTCTGGGAAAGATTCACTTAAGGAGATATATTCTGAATCTTCTTTTTCTAATTGCTCCTTTGCAAATTCCATCTGACGAATCTTAAAGAGGGTCTCATCTCTTTTATGGAGATAATCGAGAAGGAGATTTCTTGCGGTTTTAATATCGATCCCTCGATACTCTTCCCCTTTTGAAGCTCCATGAAAAAGTCTCTTTTTTAACACCTCTTCCTGAAGGGAAAGGAGACGAATATTATTTTTGAGGTATTCACTTGTAAATCCAGAATATTTCCTCTCTTGCGCTAGGGAGATCAGGTGTTTTTTCCCCTTTTGCACCTTTTTTAGGGCCCGTACATCTGGGAAGGGGATAGCGCCAAAATCAAATGCATTCAAAAATGTTTGGTCACGATAGATCATTGGCTCTACAAGCTTTGAGAAAAAGGTATCAACGCCTGTTTTAACACGAAGCTTTTCTCTATCGATGGTATCGAGCCTCTTAAGGTGGGATGCAATATCTCTTGATCCTAAAAGAGCCAGACTTAGTTCATCCTGCTCCTTGGCCATTTCGTGCATATTATTTTGCAAAGTCGCAACTTCTAGTCCCAATTCAAGGGTCGCTCTAGGATTTACATCATGCAATTTTTCCCTCTTCAAGCTAAGGGTAATTAAATCATCGGAAAACTTTTGCTTTCTTTCTTGAAAAAGGGGGAGTTGTTGCCCCAAGGTGAGTGAGCCGCTTTTCTGAAGATTTTCTTTTAGATAGGTGACATGGGTTTGCAGATGTTCATTCATTTTTCCACAAAACTCATCCCGTCTTTTTTCAAGATAAGAAATTTGAGCTTTCGAAATCCGTATATTTTCTTCTTCCAAATAGCCTTGATATTCTTCCATTATTGTATCGAGAATACGTTTTGCAAACTGACGGCTTGTATGGAAAAGTGTTAGCTCCAAAACCCCTTGATCTCCCTGGTTTGGGATCACTTTAATGTCTGATCTCATTGCAATCACTTTCTCTTGCAAGGGGCTAATTCCTAAAACATAGGGCGAGCGAAGTTTTAAGTTTTTGGGAAGTCTTTTAATAGTAAAGATAACATCATCAACG